>NZ_JBWKXQ010000038.1:0-62082 GCF_059423125.1 Variovorax sp. GW531-E2
GGGCCCGGGCGTCGACACCTTCGCCTGAAACCGCCCCGCCCGCCTCCCCCAATGAACGGATGTGAAGCGCCTTTGTGCGCTTGTTCGGCCGTTCGCCGGCGGGCGACTTCGCAAAGAATAGATCGGACCCGTCCACCGTTTCACCATGGCTACCTCTTCTCCCGCCGCCACCGCGGCTGCGTCGGTCGCGACCGACCCGCCGGCCTCGCGCCGCACCTCGAAACTGCTGATCGGGCTCGTGGCCGTCCTCGGGCTGGCCGCGGCCGGCGCGGCGGCGTATGTCTTCGTGCTGCCCCGCTTCACCGAGCACGCCGCCGCCGAGACGGCCAAGGCGCCGGTGCCCGAGAAACCCATCTTCCTGCTGCTGGAGCCGCTGACCGTCAACCTGCAGTCCGAAGGCCGCTCGCGCTTCCTGCAGATCGGCATGGCGCTGAAGGTGCGCGACGAGCAGGCCAAGGCGCAGATCGTGGAGTTCATGCCCGAGCTGCGCAGCCGCCTGCTGGTGCTGCTGTCGAACCGCCCGCCCGAGTCGCTGGTCACCTCGGAAGACAAGGCCCGGCTGGCCACGGAGATCCACGGCGTGCTGAACGCACCGCTGGCCGAAGGCCTGCCCGAGCTGGGCATTGCCAGCGTGTCCTTCAACTCCTTCGTCGTGCAGTGACGACGATGCCCGTTTGCGGACCCGCGATCCATGGCGTATGAACAGGTGCTCTCCCAGGACGAGGTCGATGCGCTGCTGCAGGGCGTCACCGGCGGCGACCTCGACCAGGCCGCCGCGCCCGCGCCGCCGCCCGACGGCCTGCCGGCCTACGACCTCGGTGCGCCCGACCGCGTGGTGCGCAACCGCATGCACACGCTGGAGGTCATCAACGACCGCTTTGCGCGCGGCCTGCGCAGCGCGCTGCTGAACTTCATGCGCCGCAGCCCCGACATCTCGGTGGGGCCCGTGCAGATCCAGCAGTTCGGCGAGTTCGTGCGGCACCTGCCGGTGCCCGCGAACATCAACATGGTCCACATGAAGCCGCTGCGCGGCACCGCCCTCTTCGTGTTCGACCCGAAGCTGGTGTTCCTCGTGGTGGACAACCTGTTCGGCAGCGACGGGCGCTACCACGTGCGCGTGGAAGGGCGCGACTTCACGCGCACCGAGCAGCGCATCATCAAGCGCCTGCTCGACCTGTCGCTGCAGTGCTACGGCGACGCATGGCAGCCGGTGTTTCCGCTGGCCTTCGACTACGTGCGCGCCGAGATGCACGGCAAGCTCGCCAACATCGTCGCGCCCAACGAGGTGGTGATCAACACCACGCTGCAGATCGAGTTCGGCCCCATCGGCGGCTTCCTGCACGTGTGCCTGCCCTACTCGATGATCGAGCCGATCCGCGACCTGCTGTCCAACCCGATCCAGGACGAGGTCGAGGTCGACAAGCGCTGGGTCACGCAGATGTCGCGCCAGATGCAGGCCGCCGACGTCGAGCTCACCGCCGACTTCGTGACCATGCCCTCGACGCTGGGCGAGGTGATGAAGCTGCGCGTGGGCGACGTGATTCCCATCGAGCTGCCGGCGACGGTGGTCGCCAAGGTCGGCGGCGTGCCGGTGATGGCCTGCGGCTACGGCACCTCCAACGAGCGCTACGCCCTGCGCGTGCAACACATGATCTCCCACCAAGACAGCGATTCGAAGAACGACCATGACTGACAACACCTCTGCCGCCAGCGACGCGGACGACTGGGCCAGCGCACTGGCCGAGCAGACCGCGGCCAGCGCGCCCGCGCCCGACCCGGCCGTGGCTCCCGCAACGGCGCAGGTCTTCCAGCAGATCCAGGATGCGCCGGCTGCATCGTCCGCCACGCCCGTGGACATCGCGCGCGTGCTCGACGTGCCCGTGCAGCTCACCGCCGAGATCGGCCGCACGCGCATCACCATCAAGAACCTGCTGCAGCTCTCGCAGGGCTCGGTGGTCGAGCTCGACGGCCTGGCCGGCCAGCCGCTGGACGTGCTGATCAACGGCTACCTCATTGCGCAGGGCGAGGTCGTGGTGGTGAACGAGAAGTACGGCATCCGCCTGACCGACATCGTCACGCCCTCCGAGCGCATGCAGAAGCTCGCGCGCGCATGAACCTGGCGCGGGTGTCTTCGCTGCTTGCGCGGGCAACCGCGCTGCTTGCACTGGGCCTGCATGCGGCCCATGCGGCCTTGCCCACCGTGCCCACGCCGGTGCGCGAAGCCGCGCCGCCCGTTGCGGTCGGCGGCGCGGGCCTGCTGCAGGCGGGCTTCGGCATGGCGGCGGTCGTCGGCCTGATCTTCCTGTGCGCATGGCTGGCGCGGCGCTTCGGCCTGCAGCGGCTGGGCGGCGGCCAGGTGGTGAAGGTGGTGTCCACCGCCATGGTCGGCCCGCGCGAGCGCGTGGTCGTGGTGGACGTGGCCGGCCAGTGGCTGGTGCTGGGCGTCACCAGCAGTCAGGTCCGCACGCTGCACACGCTGCCGGCACAGGCAACGCCTGCGGCAGTCACACCCATGTCGCCACAGAACCCGGTGGGCCTGTTCGCCCAGAAGCTGCGCGACTCCCTCGCGGGCAAGGCGCGCACCGCCCCATGACGCGCCCCGCCCTGCACCGCGGCCTGCGCACCGCTTTGCTGCTGCTCGCCACCGCGCTGCCCGCCGCCGCGTGGACGCAAGGCCTGCCCGGCCTCACCAGCACACCGGGCCCCGGCGGCAGCCAGACCTGGTCGCTGAGCGTGCAGACGCTGGTGCTGCTGACTTCGCTCACCTTCCTGCCCGCGCTGCTGCTGTCGATGACCAGCTTCACGCGCATCCTCATCGTGCTGGGCCTGCTGCGCACCGCCATCGGCACGCAGACCTCGCCGCCCAACCAGATCCTGGTGGGGCTGTCGCTGTTCCTCACCTTCTTCGTGATGTCGCCGGTGTTCGACAAGGCCTACACCGAGGCCTACGTGCCGTTCTCGGAAAGCAAGCTCAGCGCCGAGAAAGCGCTGGAGCGCGGCATCGCGCCCTTCAAGACCTTCATGCTCAGGCAGACGCGCGAGACCGACCTGGCGCTGTTCGCGCGGCTCGCCAAGGCGCCCGAGATGCAGGGGCCCGAAGACGTGCCGCTGCGCATCCTGCTGCCGGCCTTCGTCATCAGCGAGCTGAAGACCGCGTTCCAGATCGGCTTCACCATCTTCATTCCCTTTCTCATCATCGACCTCGTGGTGGCGAGCGTGCTGATGTCGATGGGCATGATGATGGTGCCGCCCGCGTCCATCGCGCTGCCCTTCAAGCTCATGCTGTTCGTGCTGGCCGACGGCTGGCAGCTGCTGATCGGTGCGCTCTCGCAGAGCTTCTACTTATGACGCCCGAATCCGTCATGACCATGGGCCACCGGGCCATGGAAATCTCGCTGCTGCTGGGCGCACCGCTCTTGCTGGTGGCACTGGTGATCGGCCTGGTGGTCAGCATCTTCCAGGCGGCCACGCAGATCAACGAAGCCACGCTGTCCTTCATTCCCAAGCTGCTCGCGGTGTTCGCGACGCTGGTCATCGCCGGGCCGTGGATGCTCGACCGCATGCTCGACTACATGCGCGCCCTGTTCGCCAGCATCCCGCAGATGCTGGCGTGACGCCCTCGGTTTTCTCCGTCACCTCGGGCCAGCTCGAGGCCTGGCTGGTGGCCTTCCTCTGGCCCTTCGTTCGCATGTTGGCCATGGTCTCCACGGCGCCCGTTTTCGGCGAGCCCTGGGCCACGCGGCAGGTGAAGGTCGGCATCGCCGCCGTGCTGACGCTGGTGATCTCGCCCACGCTCGGGCCGCTGCCGGCGGTGCCCGTGGTATCGGCAGGCGGCTTCTGGATTCTTGTGCAGCAGGTGCTGATCGGCGCCGCCATGGGCTTCTCGATGCGGCTGGTGTTCACGGCCGTGCTGGCCGCGGGCGAATACATCGGCCTGCAGATGGGCCTGTCGTTCGCGTCCTTCTTCGACCCCATGAGCCACGGCAGCACGATGGTGGTGTCCCGGTTGCTGAACATGCTGGCGATGCTGATCTTCATGGCGCTGGACGGCCACCTTCTCATGCTGGAGGCACTGGCCGCGAGCTTTCACACGCTGCCCATCGCCGACGCACCGCTGGCGGCCGGCGGCTGGATGTTCCTGGTGCTCGCGGGCGGCGACATCTTCGCGAGCGGCCTGCTGCTGGCGCTGCCGCTGATCACCGCGCTGCTCACGCTCAACCTCGCCATGGGCATCCTGAACCGCGCATCGCCGCAGTTCAGCATCTTCGCGGTGGGTTTTCCGCTCACGCTGCTGGCGGGGCTGGTGATGCTGCAGCTGCTGATGCCGCACCTGGCGGCGTTCCTGGAGCCGCGGTTTGCGGAGTCGCTCTCGAACATGCTGCGGTTCACGCAGGGGTTGCGGCGCTGAGGGGATGGCGCGCCACTCCCACTAAGATGATTCCGGCCGCAACACGGAAGATCGCGCATGTCACACCCCATTTATCTGTCCAGCTCCTCCCTGCCCCGGATGCCGGAAGGCAGCCGCAACGAATGGCGCAGTTTCTTCGGCCATGGCGCGGAGCTGGAGGCCAACGCGTTCTTCCCGCTGTTCTGGCGAGCACTCTTCAGCCCCAGCGACATCCGGTACGCGCGCTTCATCGACGAATACGACATGGACGACGAAGCCTCGGCCGTCGACCGCGAGGAATGCATCGAGGATTTCGGCGCCGACGCGACCTATCCCTACCTCGTCATTGACAAGGCCGCAGCGGTTGCGCGGCTGACGCAGCGGCGTGAAGCGATTCTCGGCGCCGTCGGAGAACGCTACCGCCCGATCTACGCGTCCTTTGAAGCACTGATTGCGCAGCACTTCGGGGACTACCTCCTGCTGCGCACCTCCGGCTTGCCAGATGCGGCCGACGCCGAGCCATGGCTGCGCGCCGATCTTGGGGACATCGACGGTCTCCACGACAGCAAGGCGCTCGAAAGCCTGATGTCGGATCTTGCGAGGCACGACGCGGACCCGGTCTGGACATTGAGCGGCCTCGCGTCATCCAGCGATGGCGCCTGGCCCACGTCGGCGTTGCGAGAACACTTCCCCGACCCGCGACAACGGAAGGCCCGCAGACCGCCGACAACAACACAGCAGATCGACGAACACGATCGCGCGTTCGCGGAACCCAAGGCGCACGCTGCCAAGAGCTGGCTCGACCCCGCCCTGGAATGGCTGGGCGCCTTCGTGGCGGCGGGTGCGGCCTTGGGCGCCTATTACTTCACCCAATCCACCTGGCTGGCCGTGCTGGCATTCTTGTGCGTCGCCGTGGCCTTGGGCTTCGGCATTGCGAGGCTGCGCGCCCCGAGACGATGAGCCCGGCCCTGGCCCCGTCCATTCACGAGCCCGCTGCCGCTACATCGCGCGGAACAGGTGCCCGAACGCCCGGCTGACCTTGAGCGATCGCGCCAGGCCCCGCACCGACAGGCTGTAGCGCCCGTTCTCGTCGCGGGTGGCGCTCACGACGCAGTGGGTGTTGACGAGCACGCCGCGATGCACCTGCGTGAAGTCGGTGGCGTCGATCCGCGACACCAGATCGCGCAGGCTCATGCGCACCAGCGCCTCGCCCTGGGCCGTGACGACATTGACGTACTTCTCGGCGGCTTCCAGGCAGATCACCTCCGCGACCGGAATCATCCGCACGGTGTTGCCGACGCCGGCGCGGATGACCTTGATCTTTTCAGGCGCGCCGGCCGGATCGGTGATCGACTGCACGCGCTCCATCAGGGCCGCCATGCCACCGGCCGCCGGTGTCCGCGCGCGCTCGTGCAACCTGTGCTTCAAGCGTTGCACGCAGACCTGCAGGCGTTCGAGCGTCGCCGGCTTGAGCATGTAGTCCATCGCCGCATGCTCGAACGCCGAGATCGCGAAGTTGTCGTACGCGGTGATGAAGACGAAGAGCGGTTCGGCCTGGTCGTCGGGCCACTCGTCAGCGACGGCCTCGGCGACTTCCAGGCCTGTCTTGCCCGGCATCTTGATGTCCAGGAACATCACATCGGGCGCCAGGGTCTGTGCCAGCTCGATCGCCTTCAGGCCATCGTCGGCGACGCCCACGATCTCCAGCTCGGGCCAGGCTTCGTGCAACAAGCGCTGCAGCGTTCTCGACAGCACCGGCTCGTCTTCGGCAATCACGCCGCGCCACGCGTTCACGATGGAATCCTCACGACCGCGCGCACGCCGCACGGCGATCGCGCTTGCAGAGACAGGGACGCACGCAAGCCATAGAGGGCCTGGAGGCGGTCACGCACATTCTTCAGTCCGGCCCCGCAGACCTCGTCGCCACCCGAAGCGGGCGGGTGCGGCGACAAGCCCAGACCGGAATCGTCCACCGCGACCTCGATGCCGCCCTCGATCGAACGTGCCAGCACTTCGACGCCCCCTGCGCCCAACTTCGGCTCCAGGCCGTGCCTGATGGCGTTCTCGACCAGCGGCTGCAACAGCATCGGCGGGATGGCGATCCGCTCCAGCTCGGCGGGCAAGTCGAGCCGATAGGCCAGCCTCGGCCCCATGCGCAAGGACATGATGTCGAGGTACGCCTTCAGCTGGGCGAACTCCGACTGCAGCGTCGTCACCTCGTCGCGTGACGCGGCATGCGTGCTGCGCAGGTAGACGATCAGCTGGTCGATCATGCGCTCGGCCTGTCGCGGGTCTTCGTCGACGAGCGAGCGCAGAGTCGCCAGCGTGTTGAACAGCATGTGAGGCTCGAGTTGCGCGCGCAGCAGCCGCAGTTCCGACTCGGTGGCCAGGCGCTGGGCGTCGGATCGGGCGACCGCTTCCTTGGCAAGCTGGTCACGCGTCGCGGCGACGTAGAGGACGAACATGGCCAGCACCAGGCCGAATGCGAACGCCACCATGTAGTCGCTGTCATGACCCACGACGCGGCCGACCGGTTCGTCCAGGATCAGGAGCGCGACCAGGTGCCCCCCGAAGTACCCCGTCGGGATGGCGATCGCGCCGGTCAGAAGCCAACGGGGCAGCGCCTGCATTCGCCGCAGCCGTCCAAAGCGGCCCAGCACCGCGACGCACGCAACGAACACCATGCCGACACATTCGACGAAGACGAACAGGCGCGCCGGTGTTTCGAGCGCAGGAGCGGCCCAGAAGAGCAGCCCGGCCGCGATCGCGCACAGCAGGAACGCGCCGGCCGTCAGCCGCGCTGCGCCCAGCCAGCGGGCGGAAATCGGTGAATCAACGCGGATCACGGGTGGCCGTCGGCTGCATGCATCGCGCCACTGTAGAGGTTGGCACGCCATGCCGCCACCGATCGAGGGCTCGTGGGGGCGAGTTTGTCCTCGAGCCGTCGTTTGAGGGGACCGAACGGCGACCGCTCGATGCCGCCTCACGACCGTTGATGCCCTCCACCGGGCGTTTGGGCGCCAAACCGGATGCGCGCCTGGCTGCGGCCGCCGACAGTGCGGACCTCACCACCCGGGAGTCCCCATGCAACGATCTTCTTCTCTTTCGAACACGCTGCTTTGCGCCGCGGCCGCCGTCTGTGCCGCCCTCGTCACGACGAACGCACAGGCCTTCGACGGCATCGTGGAAAAGCAGGTGTTCAACCTGCCCACCTACACGACCGTGAACGGCCAGGTCATCAAGGGCGTGCGCATCGGCTATGAAACCTATGGCCGCCTGAATGCGGCGCGAGACAACGTGATCCTCATCAATCACTTCATCACCGGCACCTCGCACGCCGCCGGCCGGTATGCGGCGAGCGACGCCGCGCCGGGTTACTGGGACACGATCATCGGCGCCGGCCTGCCGATCGACACCGATCGGTTCTTCGTCATCGCGACCGACGCGTTGGCCAACCCCAATCGCGCATCGGCCACCGTCGTCAGCACCGGCCCGGCCAGCATCGACGCCGCCACCGGCAAACCGTATGGTCCGCGCTTCCCGGTGCTGGCTGCGCGGGACACGGTGGAGGTGCAGAAGGCGCTGCTCGATGCGTTGGGCATTCGAACCCTCTACGCCGTGGCGGGCGCGTCGGCCGGCGCCTGGATGTCGGTGGAATGGGCCTCGGCCTACCCGGAGCGCGTGCAACGCCTGGTGTCCATCGTGGGTCCTGGCGTCGACAGCCCGGCCTACGCCATCGCCAAGATGAGCTCGTGGGGCGCGGCCGTGCGACTGGACCCGAACTGGGCCCACGGCGACTACCACGGCAAGGCCGAGCCGCTGGCAGGCATGACGCAGGCCATGCGGCTGGTCACGCTCGACGCGCTCAGCTTCGCCTGGGCCGACAAGGCCTTCGGCCAGAAGTGGGCCGACCCGGGCAAGAACCCCGGCGAAGCGGCTGCGAACCAGTTTGCGGTCGATGCCACCCTCGAGAAGATCGGCGAAGCGCGTGCCAAGGGCATGGACGCCAACAGCTGGCTGTACACGCTGAAGGCCTTGCAGTTGCCCAGCGCCAAACCAGAACGCATCAAGGCCAGGTCGCTGTTCGTGGGCATCAGCTCGGACCAGATCTTTCCGCCGCTCCTGTCCCAACGCGCCGTGGAGATCCTCAAGGCGCAAGGCACGCCGGCAGAGTATGTCGAGATGAACAGTCCCAACGGCCACGCCGATGCACTGGGTGCCACCATCGGCCTGGCCGGGCCGGCAATTGCGTCGCTCCTGGCGAAGTAGGCGCGCGGTGAGTGGCGTTGTCAGTAAGCGTCCGGTCGGGAAGAGGAAGCCGGCCTCTTTCAAATTCCGTCCGCCAGTTTTCTGGAATCGCGCGATGGATGCAGGCTTTCTTTTGGAGGCTGAAGGAGCCATTCCTCAGGCAAATTGCGCCAGCCCATGCCCGACGGACCAGTTCTCCTTGGGTGCATCGGCCAGGGTCACGAACACGTCCTCCGGCCGTATCCCCGGGCTCTCGGCCAGCAGCTGCGCAATGCGCTGGAACAGCGCCTTCTTCTGCTGCGCGGTGCGCGTGTTGAAAACGCTGATCTGGATGTACAGGAGATCGTCGCTGCGCGCGACGCCGAAGGCGCCTCCATATCGGAAGTTGGCGGCCTCGTGCTCGGTGATCGTCATGAACTGATCGTCTTGCGGCACGTTCAACGTGTCACGCAGGGCGCGATAGAGGCTGTCGAAGATCGCCTGCCGGTAAGCCTCAGGCTTTCCCGCGCGCATCGAGATGTGAATGGTGGGCATCGCTACTCCGGGTCATGGTGGAACAGCGGATGTTATGTATTCAGATTTGCTATTGATACTTATCTCAATAACAATCTTTTGTCATGACTGATCGCCCGCTGGATCTCGACGCCGTTCAGGCCTTCGTTCGCATCACCGAGCTGGGCAGCTTCACGCGCGCCGCGGAAGTCATGCAGACCACGCAGGCAGGGATCAGCCTGAAACTGAAACGCCTCGAAGACAGGCTGGGCTGCCGGCTCCTGGAGCGCACACCGCGGCACGTGGAGCTGTCGGCGCGCGGTGCCGCCTTCCTCGGCCATGCCCGGGAACTCCTGGCGGTCCACGATCGCACGCTGGCGGCCTTTGCGAGCGCCCGCCAGCGGCTGACCATCGGCATCAGCGACCACGTCGCGGGCCCGGAGTTGCCCGCGCTGATCGCCCGCATGAACGCGCAAGACGCGCAGCTGCTGATCGATATCCGGATCGGTTCGTCGGGCGATCTGCTCCAGAGCTACGACCGACGCGAACTCGACACGGTCATCGTCCGGCTGCATGCCGGACGCACGGACGGGAAGCTTCTGACGCAGGAGCGCTTCGGCTGGTTCGCTGCCGCGGGCTGGCTGCACCGCGTGGGTGAGCCCCTGCCGCTGGCCACGATGGCGCAGCCCTGCGGCGTGCGCGCGCTGGCGGAGCAGCTTTTGGACACGGCCGGCATCCCGTGGACCGAGGTGTTTGTGGGCGGCGGCGTCGCGGCCGTGGCGGCGGCGGTGATGGCCGGACTGGGGGTCGCGGCGTTGGCGCCGCGCATGCTGCCCCTGGGCTGCGTCGACGTGGGGCCGAAGCTCGGTCTGCCCGATCTGCCGCGCCTGCCGGTCCTGCTGCACTCCCGGGTCCGGGAGGCTCGGGCGCGGGATGCCGTGGACGCCCTGTCTGCGGCGTTCAGGAGCGTGGCGAGAAACTGATCCGACCGCGTCAGGGCGCGCGCTCGTCCACCACGAAGCCCCAGAAATCGTCGTCGCAGTGGATGCAGTGGTCCAGGAAGGATTGCATGCCGCTGGCGTGGAACCACACCAGGCCCTGCGCTTCGTCGCACAGCGCATCGGCCTGCGCGTCCAGGCCGAGCGACGGGAGGTGGGCCAGCTCCATGTCGGCCAGGAACTCCTGCGTGTCCAGCTTGCCTGCAAAGAGGTCGTGGTCGAGGCTGGCGATACGGCCCTTGTGCCGGCCGTGCAGCACCTCCACGAACGGGTTGCCCGCCGGGTCGCTGCCGATGTCCAGAAACCAGTCGGCCAGCAGGCTCTCGGCCTGCAGCGTCTCCAGGTCGCAGTGGGGGTCCGAGGCGCCGAAGCTGTTGAGCACCCGGAAGTTGGCGTGCGACGCGCTGCTCGCCGTGCCGTCTGACCGCACATAGGCAGCGATGTCGCCGGCCTGTTCCATCTCGTACAGCGAGAAGCCGTTCTGGGTTCGCAGGAAGGTGGCGTAGGCGTTCGAGAAACCGAGGCGGCGCTGCAGCGCGTCGACCGCCTGCGCCGATGCCGGTGCGCGGCCGAAGGGATTGGGGAAAAGGACTTTCATGGCGTTCGCTGCAGCCTAACGCGGATCACGGTGCGCCGGCCCCGCGCCGGGTTCGTGCACCGCCCCTATCGGCCAGGCAGGTTCAGGCCGTAGCCCATTCTGGGCCAGAAGCCGAACCGCGAGAATGCGGGGCAACAGACACTTCAGAGGAGCTCGCCTTGACCACCGTCGCCATCACCGCCGCCATCACCGTCAGCAACAGCAGTGCCTTTGTCCTGTTCGGCGGCGTGAACGTCCTCGAGTCGAAAGACATGGCCCTGCGTGCCGCGGAAGAGTACGTCCGGGTCACGCAGAAGCTCGGCATTCCCTATGTCTTCAAGGCGAGCTTCGACAAGGCCAATCGCTCGTCCATCCATTCCTACCGGGGCCCCGGCCTGGAAGAAGGCCTGAAGATCTTCGAGGCCGTCAAGGCCGCGTTCGGCGTGCCCGTCATCACCGACGTGCACGAGCCCTGGCAGGCGAAACCCGTCGCCGAAGTGGTGGACGTCCTGCAGCTGCCCGCGTTTCTCGCCCGCCAGACCGACCTGGTCGTCGCGCTCGCCAAAACGGGCAAGGTCATCAACGTCAAGAAGCCCCAGTTCCTGAGCCCGACGCAGGTGCTCAACATCGTGGAGAAGCTCAAGGAGGCGGGGAATTCCTCCGTCATCCTGTGCGACCGCGGCACCTGCTTCGGCTACGACAACCTGGTGGTGGACATGCTCGGCTTCGGCACCATGAAGAAGGTCACCGGGAACCTGCCGGTCATCTTCGACGTGACGCATTCGCTCCAGCAACGCGAGGCCAACGCCATCGCCTCGGGCGGGCGGCGCGAGCAGGTGGCCGAGCTGGCGCGCGCGGGCCTGGCGGTGGGCCTGGCGGGCCTCTTTCTCGAAGCGCATCCCGACCCGGCGCAGGCCAAGTGCGACGGCCCCAGCGCCCTGCCGCTGGACCAGCTGGAGCCGTTCCTCACGCAGCTGAAGGCGTTGGACGACCTGGTGAAGTCGTTCGCGCCCCTTCACATCCGCGCCTGAACAGGACGCGCCCGCACGGGCCTCTAGCGGCTGTCGAGGCGGGCCTTCATGTAGCAGGCCCGCAGGAGCGCCTGTTCGCGATGGGGATCGTGCAGGCCATTGCCCATCGGCCGGGTCCGGCTCGCCGCCTCCTGCAGCGCTCCGGCGTGGTACTCGGCCAGCGACTGGGGCGGAACGGCCAGCGCACCTGCGGCGTATTCGACCCTGGCTTTTTCCGTCATCCAGCCCTGCACGCGCTCGCGCGACCCGGTGTGCGTGCGGCGGTAGTAGCGGTCGGCCTCCACCTCCGATTGGTAGAAGGTGTCGATGGCGGTCCGCAGGGCGTCCGAGCATCGCGACATCAGCATGTCCACGGAGGGTTCGCTGCGCGAGGAAGGCCTCGCCGCGGAGACAGTGCCCGCCTGAACCGTCGGGCGCTCCGGCGCCGCGGCTTCATTCGGCATGGCTGCCGAGTCGCAGTTCCTGGCGCCCGAATGTCTGCATTCGGAGACGAGCCGCACGTACTCCTGCTGATAGACCTTGCGCGTGGCCGCGCGGTCTTCGGGCGTCAGGTTGCCGCAGCTGCGATCGAGGTACTCGATCATCGTGTAGTTGTGAACGCGGTCCGCGCCGGGGCCCGAGGCTTGCGTGGCGCGTTGCTGCAGCGCCTTGCATTCTTCCGAGGAGGCCCGCGTTCGCTGCGAGGGCGCTGTATTTGCTGCCTTCGCCTCCTTCTCGGAGAAGCAGTACCCCCGGTAGCCCCGCCCTTCCACGTACCGCCACCGGCCCGTGCCCCGGTGCTTGGTCGAGCAGGCCCACCAGTGCACGGTGCCGTGCAGGAGGTTGCCCTCCTTCTTGCCGGGGCCCAGTGTGCTGAGTCCGCCGTTGGGACACTGGAAGGCCTCGGAGCTGTCGAAGAAGTGCTTGGTCTGCCGCGGGTTCTCGACGCAGAAGCCGACGTCGACGCTGTAGTTGCACTGGTTGAAAAGCGTGCTGTCCTTGCCGATGACGCAATGGCTGTCGGTGCCGTCGTTCGCAGCCAGGGCGGGCAAGGCCGTGCCCAGCAGGAAGACGCTCAGGGCCAGGGTGCGAACGATCGGCATGCTTTTCTCCTCCAGGATGGCGCCTGAATCTAGCCCGACGATTCGCAAACGAAATACCGCTTTTGTGGGAGGCCACGGGAACCGGTGGCCCGCCTCGCAAAACGCAGGTGGAGAAGCAATCCCACGCCAACGGCAGGCAGCGTGCTTCCTACCTCGTGTTCATCGCACCCGCGCTGCCTCGCTTCTATTCCTCCGGCCTGACGTCCATTCCCAGCGCCTCGGCGATGGTCAAGGCTTGCACGGCGGTGATGACTGCGCCTTGGAGCTGCACGTTGTGCGGTTCGAGTGCGCTCAGGTCACTGCCACGCAGGTCGCAGCGCGAGAAGTTGGCGCTGTGCAGCCAGGCCCCCGACAGATCGACATCGCGAAGCACGCCGCCGTCGCATCGTGCGCCCGTGAGGTCGACCTCTCGCATCCGTGTGCCATGGAACGACGCCTTGCGCAGGTCCGCCCCCGGGAGGCCGGCAAACGACCAGTCGCCGCCGACCACTTTCATCACCTCGAACATGCAGCCATCGAACATGCTGCCGATGAACTTGCAATCGATGAAGCTGGCGTCGAAGAACTTGCAGGCGACAAACGTGCAATTGACGAAAGCCGCATCCGTGTGGACCGACGAATTGAAGCGCGCGCTCCGGAACGTGCAGTCGGTGAACACCGAGCCGGTGTTCCTGGCCTCCGTGAGGTCGAGATCGCTGAACAGGACGGCGGTGTAGGTTTGCCGGTCGATGTCCTTGCCGTACCAGCGCTCTCCAGCCAGCGTGGTCTGGGTCGCAGGTGCCGGTGCCCCATATGCACGTTCGGCCATGGATCGATTCTCCGAGGAAGGTGGGGGTGGTGCGCGGCTGCCAAGCGGACGACCGACGGCAGCCAGTCAACGCATTCTGCCCGCGTCCATCGCGACGATGGGCGTCCTCCTCCAGTGGCCAGCACGCAGCCGCTGGCCACCCCACCCTCACAGGTAGTTGAAAAGCGAAATGCTGTTCAACTTGGCAAACGTCATCTGCGTCGCCTGCAGCGACGACTGCCGCTGATAGAACTCGGAAATCGCCGTGTACGGATCGAGGTCCTCGATCGAGGACAGGTAGCTTTCTTCCTGCAGCTTGTTCATGGCACCCGCGCTGTCGAGCGCCTGCAGCTCGACCTGGCGCGAGCCCACCGACGACAGCACCGTGAGCACGTTGTCATGCGCGTTCGTGACCTTCACGTTGGCGGTGCTCAAGGCGTTGCGCAGCTGCGCCTGAGCCGCCGCGCCGCCGCCGTTGAGCGGTGCGCGCAGCGCGCTCACCAGCTCGCCCAGGGCCGCGAAGATGTCGGTGCCGGCGTTCTGCGCGGTCGACACGTCGAAGCTGTCGCCGTTGGCCGGCGTGCCGCTGATGGCGATCTGCACGCCACCGAATGAGATCGGGGTGCCGGCGGTGAACGGGCCGCTCGCGGCCACCACGGGCGGCGTGTCCTTGGTCATCACCGTGTAGTCGGTGCCGGTGAAGCGGATGGTGAAATCCTTGCCGTAGTTCGGTGCGGTGGCGTCGGTGATGCTCACGGCGCCGAACACGCCCGAGCCGGTGTTGGCAGGTGAGCCCGAGGTCACGTAGCCCGCACCGCCCTGCACCGACTGGAAAATGCTGCGGCCGTCGTCCGAGGTCGACATCTGGCGCGCCACGTCGATCTGCATCAGCCGCTCGCCCTGGTCGCCCACGTACTGCACGCCGCCGCCGGCAGCCATCACGAAGGGCGGGCTGCCGCTCTTGTAGCCGGCGAACAGGTACTGGCCGCTGCCGTTGTCGCTGTTGGCCACGCCCACGAGCTGCTCCAGGCTGCTCTGGATGGCCGTGGCAAGCGAGCCGCGATCGGCGTCCGACAGGCCGCCGCCGCCGGCTTGCACGACCAGCGTCTTCACGTGCTGCAGGATCGACGTCACCGAGTCGAGTGCGTTCTCTTCGGTCGACAGCGCCAGCGCCGCGCGCTGCCGGCTGGTGGTGAACTGGGCGCCCTCCGCCAGCGTCTGGCTCACGCCGAGCGCGCGCGCCGCGCCCACCGGGTCGTCGCCGGCCGTCAGGAACTTGGAGTTGGTCGCCAGCTGCTGCTGGACCTTGAACAGCTTCTGCTGCTGCAGGCCCATCGACTGCAGGCTCTGTTCGTAGAAGGATTGGGTGCTGATGCGCATCGCGGGTCCTGGAATCTGTACAAAAGGGTTCAGCTACGGATGCCGAGGATGGCGTCGAACATCGCCGAGGCGGTCTGGATCACCTTGGCGTTGGCCTGGTACATCTGCTGGAACATCAGCAGGTTGCCGGTTTCCTCGTCCTGCACTACGCCGGAAATCGCGCGCTGGCTGGCCTTGATCTGGCCGGTGACGCTGTCCTGCGTGACGGCGGCCACCTTGATCGACATGGCGCGGTTGCCGACGTCGCTCACCAGCTGCGAGTAGGCGCCGTTGAAGGTCGCGGTGCCGTTCGACATCGTGGTCTTGCGCTGCAGCGCGCCCAGCAGCAGCGCATTGCCGCCGTCTGAGACACCGCCGGTGTTCTTGCCGATGGTGAAGGTGTCGCCCTGCGCGGGCGCGCCCGTCATGGCCACGGTGATGCCGTCGAAGCTCATCTTCGCGCCGGCCGTGTAGGGCACGGGCGTGCCGGCCGGGTAGCTGGTGGCGGTGCCGTTGGCAAGCGTGACGGTCACGGCCGAGCCGGCCGGAAAGCCCGACAGCGTGCCGGTGCCCGCGTTGAAGCTCAGCGTGACGTTGCCGGCCAGCGGCGAGCCCGGGTAGGCGGCATCGACGGTGGCCGCGCCCAGTGCGCCGCTGCCCTTGTTGCCCGCGGTGTTGCCGGTGATCACGGGCGAGGCGGCGGCCACCTTGGCCGGGTCGCGCACCAGCACCTCGAGATCGCGCGCGCCGGTGCGCGTGGGCTGCACCAGGAACGAATCGCCGGCCTGCGCCGTGCCGCTCGCGGCCGTGAGGCTCACGCCGTCGAAGCTGATCGGGAAGGTGGTGAAGCTGCCCATCGGCGTCTTGTCCGACAGCCGCGTGACCGTGTAGGTGAGCGTGCCCCCCACGTCGGTGACGCTCACGTTGTAGTCGCTCGTGGTGAGCTTGGACGCATCGGTCAGCGTGGCGCCGAGCTCGAGGTTGCCGGCGTTGCCGGCATTGGCGATGGTGCCCGGCACGGCCTGCGAGAAGAAGTTCTGGCCCAGCGCGCCGTTCAGGTCCACGCCCAGCTTGTGCTGCGCGTTCACCGCGTCGGCCACCGACATGGCGAGCCGGCCGATGGCGTTCTGCGTGGGGATCAGCGTGTCCTTGCGGAAGGCCATGAGGCCGCCGAGCACGCCGCCGGTGAAGGCGCTGTCGTCCAGCTCGACGGTGTTGCCGGCAAAGCCCGACAGGGCCACCACCTGGCGCGTGGGGTCGGCCGACGACGTCACCGCCGCCATCTTCGAGGCATGGTCGCCCACCACCAGCGACTGGCCGGTGGCGATGAACACGTTGTACTTGCCGTCGTCCTGCTGCAGCACGCGCACGTCGACCACCTGGCTCAACTCGCTCACGAGCTGGTCGCGCTGGTCGAGCAGGTCGTTCGGCGCCTGACCGCCGGCCACCGCGCTCATCTGGCTGATCTGCTGGTTGAGGCTGGCGATCTTGGCGGCGTAGGTGTTGATCTGGCTCACGCTGCCCACGATCTGCTCGTTGACCGAGGTGTTCAGGTCCGACAGGTACTGGTCGGTCGCGCGGAACTTGCTGGCCAGCGACTGCGCCGCGCTGATCATCTGCTGGCGCGCCGCCGGGTCGGCCGGCGTGTTGGCCACGCCCTGCACGCTGGTGAAGAAGCTCTGCATCAGCGGCGCGATGCCCGAGGTCTTGTCGGCCAGCAGCTGGTCGATGCGGTTGACCTGCACGCCGTTGGTGGCCAGCGCGGCCGACTGCGACTGCGCGGTGGCCAGCTGCGCCGTGAGGTAGCGGTCGTAGCTGCGCGACACGGTCGTCACGTTGGCGCCCGAACCGATGAAGCCCGAGCCGCTGGCAATGCCGCCGGCGGAGGCGATCTGCGCGATCTGGCGGCTGTAGCCGGCCGTGTACACGTTGGCGGTGTTGTGGGCCGTGGTCATCAGCGCGGTGCGGGCGACCGCGAGGCCGCTCAGACCTGTGTAGAACATGCTTCCGGACATAAGGCTTTACCTGTCAAAGGGGTATGGGGGAGCGGCATCACGCGATGCCTCCCCATGGTTATCGGCAGCGCGCGCCCGAAGTTGAGGGGCGCGCGTCGTCTTTACGCCTGGCTCAGAATTCCGACCAGTCGCCCTTGGCATCGCCGGCCATGGCGAGCTGCGGTGCGCCACTCGGTTCACGGCGCGTGGGCAGCGCCTTGGCGCGCGGCTTGGGCGTCGGCTTCGGCGGCTTGGGAATTGGCGTGATGCGCGTGAAGCTGGCGCGGGTCGTCGCGACAGCGTTCGCGTCGAGCTTGAAGACGCTCACGGCCTGCACGAGGCTGCCGGCCTGCTCCTGCAGCGACTGCGCGGCGGCCGAAGCTTCTTCGACCAGCGCCGCGTTCTGCTGCGTCACCTGGTCCATTTGCGTGATCGCCTGGTTGATCTGCTCGATGCCCGAGGTCTGTTCCTGGCTCGCGGCCGTGATCTCGCCCATGATGTCGGTCACGCGCTTGACGCTGCCCACGATCTCTTCCATCGTGCGGCCCGCTTCGGCGACTTGCTTGCTGCCTTCCTCGACCTTCTCCACTGAGTCGCCGATCAGGGTCTTGATTTCCTTGGCGGCGGCTGCGGAGCGTTGAGCGAGGCTTCGCACTTCGGAAGCCACGACGGCGAATCCACGACCCTGCTCGCCTGCGCGTGCGGCTTCCACTGCAGCGTTCAAAGCCAGAATGTTGGTCTGGAATGCGATGCCGTCGATCACGCCGATGATGTCCACGATCTTCTTGGACGACGCGTTGATCGACCCCATCGTGTCCACGACCTGGGATACGACCGCCCCACCCTTCACTGCCACTTCAGAAGCGGAAACCGCCAGTTGATTGGCTTGACGCGCGTTGTCCGCGTTCTGCTTCACCGTCGAGGTCAGCTCTTCCATCGACGCCGCCGTCTGCTCCAGCGAGCTGGCTTGCTCTTCGGTACGCGACGAAAGGTCCTGATTGCCCGAAGCGATCTGACCCGATGCCGTGGCAATGGTCTCCGTGCCCGTACGCACTTCGCCCACCACCTTCGCGAGATTCGCGTTCATGTCCTTCAGCGCCTGCATCAGCTGCCCGGTCTCGTCACGGCTGTCCACGCGGATGTTCGCGCTCAGGTCGCCCGCGGCCACCGTCTCGGCCACGCCCACGGCCTTGGCCAGCGGACGCACGATGCTGCGCGAGATGAAGAAGGCGAACAGGCCGCCCAGCAGCACCGTGAGCGCCGTCAGCAGCAGCCGCAGGTTGAAGCTCTTCGCATTCGCCGCGTCGATGGCGTGGCTCATGTCGTCGATGGCGCGGCGCTCGATGGCCAGCAGCTCGAGCACGCGGTTCTCATAGGCCTTGGCGGCCGGCTGGAACGAAAGCTGGTAGGCGCGCACGGTCTCGACCGTGTTGCCGCTGGCCTTGGCGCGGGTCACCTCGTCCTTGGCGGCCTGGTACTTGGCACGCAGCTCAACGATGGACTTGTAGGTCGCTTTTTCTTCGTCGGTGACCAGCAGCGCCTCGACCTTGGCCATGGTCTCGCTGCCCTTCTTCACGCTCTCGGAGATCACGTCGGCGAACAGCATCGGCAACGCCTCGTCGGTGGTGCGCGCGATCATCGAGGTGCGCGCGATGGCCGAGTAGGTCAGCACGTACCAGTCGGAAATGAGCCGCTCCTTGGCCAGCGGGCTCTGCATCATGATGCGCGTGGCTTCGGCGTTCTTGTGCGCCGACATCAGCCCCACGGCGCTGGAGATGAGCGTCAGCCCCAGCACGACGGCGAAGGCAAGGGTCAGGCGGGTGCCGATGCGAAGGTTCGAAAAGAATGTCATGGGGTGGTCCTCAAACGGTGGCGGCGGCTTCGATGAGGCCCATTTCTTCGCTGGACATCAGCCGGTCGATGTCCACCAGGATCAGCATGCGTTCGTCCAGCGTGCCCAGGCCGATCAGGTAGTCGGTGTCGAGCACCGAGCCCATCTCGGGCGCCGGCTTGATCTGCTCGGCCGTGAGCGTGATCACGTCGGACACGCTGTCCACCACCATGCCCACCACGCGGCCCGCGATGTTCAGCACGATCACCACCGTGAACTGGTCGTAGGTGGGTGCGCCCAGCTCGAACTTGATGCGCATGTCGATGATCGGCACGATGATGCCGCGCAGGTTGACCACACCCTTGATGTAGTCCGGCGCGTTCGCGATGCGCGTCACGGCGTCGTAGCCGCGCAGCTCCTGCACCTTCTGGATGTCGATGCCGTATTCCTCGTCGCCGAGCTTGAAGGTCACGACCTCCAGGCGGTTGGCCACGGCGGACGCGGACGGCGCCGCGCCATTCGATCGCGGCGATGTGGTGTCTCTGGTGTTGTTCAACATGTGTTCTTCTCCTCGTTCAATACGCATCCCGGGCGCCGGCACCCTCGCCCGCCCCGGTCCTGAATACCCCTGCGGCCCGGACCAGGCCCTCCGCCTGTTCCTGCAGCGATTGCGCCGTGGCAGAGGCCTCTTCGACCAATGCGGCGTTCTGCTGCGTCACCTGGTCCATCTGCGCGATGGCCTGGTTGATCTGCTCGATGCCCGAGGTCTGCTCCTGGCTCGCCGTCGTGATCTCGCCCATGATGTCGGTCACGCGCTTCACGCTGCCGACGATCTCCTGCATGGTGCGGCCGGCTTCGGCGACCTGCTTGCTGCCCGCCTCGACCTTCTCCACCGAGTCGCCGATGAGGGTCTTGATTTCTTTCGCAGCCGCGGCCGAACGCTGCGCCAGGCTGCGCACTTCCGACGCGACCACCGCAAAGCCCTTGCCCTGCTCGCCCGCACGGGCCGCTTCGACGGCCGCGTTGAGCGCGAGGATGTTGGTCTGGAACGCGATGCCGTCGATGACGCCGATGATGTCGACGATCTTTTTCGACGAGGCGTTGATCGAGCCCATCGTGTCCACGACCTGCGACACCACGGCGCCGCCTTTCACCGCCACTTCCGACGCGGAGACGGCCAGCTGGTTCGCCTGCAGGGCGTTGTCCGCGTTCTGCTTCACGGTCGAGGTCAGCTCTTCCATCGACGCCGCCGTCTGCTCCAGCGAGCTGGCCTGCTGCTCGGTGCGTGACGACAAGTCCTCGTTGCCCGAAGCGATCTGGCTCGACGCCGACATCACGCCCGCGACGTTCGCGCCCACGTCGGCGACGATCGCGAAGAGGTTGGCGCTCATCTGGTTCAGCGCGCGCAGCAGCCCCGCGATCTCGTCGCCGGGCCGCACCGTGAAGCGCACGAGGTCGCCGCCCGCGATGGTGCGCGCGACCTCGATCGCTTCGTCGAGCGGACGGAACACCGTGCGCCCGAGGAACGCGCCGAGGCCCAGCCAGGCCAGCGCGGCGCCGAGGCTGCCCGCTGCCACGGCGGTGGGCAGCCAGCTGTGCGCGCCAGACGCGGCCGTCAGGCGGGACGCTTCCATCCAGCCCAGCGCGCCCAGGCCCGCTGACAACGCAGCCGCCGCGACGGTCACGCCGAACACGCGGCGCCGCACCGGGATGCGACGCAGCCGCGCCAGCGGACGCGCCCAGCCGCTGCGCACCACCTCGCCCTGCAGCAGTTCGAGGCCCTTGGCCTCGCCCTCGCGCATGCGGCGGTAGAGCGCATCGGCGGCGGCCACGTCCTCGCGCGCGGGGCGGCTGCGCACGGACATGTAGCCCTCCACGCGGCCCTGGTGGCGGATCGGCGTGACGTTGGCCAGGACCCAGTAGAAGTCGCCGCTCTTGCGCCGGTTCTTGATCAGGCCGGTCCAGGGCAGGCCCTGGTCGAGCGTGCGCCACAGGTCGGCGAAGGCCTCGGGCGGCACGTCCGGGTGGCGCACGATGTTGTGCGCCTTGCCCAGCAGTTCGCCGGCCGTGAAGCCGCTGGCCGCGACGAAGGCCGGGTTGACGTAGGTGATGCGGCCCTTGAGGTCGGTGCGGGACACCAGGGCCTCTTCCTTCGAGAGTTCGTATTCGATGTCGGTGACGGGCAGATTGACACGCATGGCCGGTGCGTCGCCTTCAGGCCAGGGCCAGCGCGTTGCCGTGGCTGCTGCCGCCGAGGCGGAACACGCCGACGACCTGCGACAGGCTGCCGGCCTGCTCCTGCAGCGACTGCGCGGCGGCCGAAGCCTCTTCGACCAGCGCTGCGTTCTGCTGCGTGACCTGGTCCATCTGCGTGATCGCCTGGTTGATCTGCTCGATGCCCGAGGTCTGCTCCTGGCTTGCCGCGGTGATCTCACCCATGATGTCCGTCACGCGCTTCACGCTGCCGACGATTTCTTCCATCGTGCGGCCGGCTTCTGCGACTTGCTTGCTGCCTTCTTCGACCTTTTCCACCGAGTCGCCGATCAGGGTCTTGATTTCCTTGGCGGCGGCTGCGGAGCGTTGAGCCAAGCTGCGAACTTCGGAGGCCACGACCGCAAAGCCACGACCTTGCTCACCAGCACGCGCCGCTTCGACCGCCGCGTTCAACGCCAGGATGTTGGTCTGGAACGCGATGCCATCGATCACGCCGATGATGTCGACGATCTTCTTGGACGATGCATTGATCGAGCCCATCGTGTCCACCACCTGCGACACGACAGCGCCGCCCTTCACTGCCACTTCAGAAGCAGAGACCGCCAGCTGATTGGCTTGACGTGCGTTGTCCGCGTTCTGCTTCACCGTCGAGGTCAGCTCTTCCATCGAAGCGGCCGTCTGCTCCAGCGAACTCGCCTGCTCTTCCGTGCGCGACGACAAATCCTGGTTGCCCGAAGCGATCTGCCCCGAGGCCGTGGCAATGGTCTCCGTGCCCGTTCGCACTTCGCCCACCACCTTCGCCAAGTTGGCGTTCATGTCCTTCAGCGCCTGCATCAGCTGGCCCGCTTCGTCGCGGCTGTCCACGCGGATGTTCGCGCTCAGGTCGCCGGCGGCCACGGTCTCGGCCACTTCGAGCGCATGGCCCAGCGGGCGCACGATGCCCAGCGTCAGGCGCCAGGCGAACAGCGCGCCCAGCGCCAGCGCGATGGCCGACAGCACGAGCAGCGTGGTGCGGCCCTCGGTGTGGTCGGCCGCGATGCCCTTGGCGGCGGCGTCGATCTTCTCGCGCTGGTGGTTGGCCAGGTTTTCGACGGCGCCGGCGTAGACGGCGAGCGCCGCGCTGAACTTGGTGTCGACCAGCACATTGGCTTCGTCGATCTTCTTCTCGTCCTTGAGCTTGTTGAGCGTGCCCACGGTCTCGAGCACGACGACGCGCGCCGCGACCACCGCGGCATAGAGCGCCTTTTCTTCCGGCGTCGCGAGCATGGCCTCCAGCTGCTTCTGCGCCGGCGTGATGCGCGCCGAACCCGCCGCCTGGAGCTTGGCGAAATAGGCCGCCACCTCGGGGTCGGTGGTCTTGACCATCGCGTAGTTGGCGACGGTGTTCGACTTGAGCAGGCTGAGCCATTCGGCCGCCAGCCGCTCCTTGACCAGCGCGCCCTGCACCATCTCGTCGGTGGCCTGCCCCACGTTCGTCAGGCGCAGCACGCCCGTGCCCGCAATGAACGCCATCAGCAGCAGCAGCACCGCGAAGCCGAGCCCCAGGCGGGTGCCGATTTTCAGATCCTTCAAACTCATTGCGCTTCTCTTCCTTCAATAACGGGGGACGGTGGCCGCATCGCGCGGCGGGCCACCGGCATGACATGACGGCATGGCGGGGCGGCGGCCTGCGCCACCCCGTCTCCCTGTTATCGGCAGCGCGCCGCCAGACTTGAGTCTTTTTTCTGAATATCGGTACGAATCGGGACGCGGGCGCATGCGTTCCCTGTCAGGCGTCGGTGGCGTTGACGTGCTGGAACACCCGGTCCAGCCGCTCGGCCACCTTGGCGTCGTGGTGGCTTGCACGGGCCCGTGCGTACGCCGCGAAGCCCGCGAGACCCAGGCCCGTCAGGCCGGCGGCGCCCGCCAGCGCCCACACGGCATGGAGCGCCCAGGCGCAACCGGTGCCAACGTGAAAGCCGAGGAAGAGCGCCACGGCCAGCAGCAGGAGCAATGCAGCGAAGCCCATGCCGACGCGGCGCAGGGCTTTCGGATGGAAATGCGTGGACACGGGGCGTTCTCAGGCCGCAACGGCTTCGTCGGCGTCGAGCTTGAAGGTGCTCACGGCCTCGACCAGGGCGCCGGCCTGTTCCTGCAGCGACTGCGCCGCGGCCGAGGCCTCTTCGACCAGCGCCGCGTTCTGCTGCGTGACCTGGTCCATCTGCGTGATCGCCTGGTTGATCTGCTCGATGCCCGAGGTCTGCTCCTGGCTCGCGGCCGTGATCTCGCCCATGATGTCGGTCACGCGCTTCACGCTGCCCACGATCTCTTCCATCGTGCGGCCGGCTTCTGCGACCTGCTTGCTGCCTTCCTCGACCTTTTCTACCGAGTCGCCGATCAGGGTCTTGATTTCCTTGGCGGCGGCTGCGGAACGTTGCGCGAGGCTGCGGACTTCGGAGGCCACGACCGCAAAGCCACGACCTTGTTCGCCGGCACGTGCGGCCTCGACAGCAGCGTTCAACGCCAGGATGTTGGTCTGGAACGCGATGCCATCGATCACGCCGATGATGTCGACGATCTTCCTGGACGACGCATTGATCGAGCCCATCGTGTCCACGACCTGCGACACGACCGCCCCACCCTTCACTGCAACTTCCGAAGCAGAAACCGCCAGTTGATTGGCTTGCCGCGCGTTGTCCGCGTTCTGCTTCACCGTCGAGGTCAGCTCCTCCATCGACGCCGCCGTCTGCTCCAGCGAACTCGCCTGCTCTTCGGTGCGCGACGACAGGTCCTGGTTGCCCGCCGCAATCTGCCGCGACGCCACCGCGATCGAATCGGTCGAGGCCTTGATGCGCGTCACGAGATCGGTGAGCGTGTCTTCCATCTCGCCCATGCCGCGCAGCAGCCGGCCGAAGTCGCCGCCGCGCTCGGTCTCGAACTCCTGGCTCAGGTCGCCGGAGGCCACGGTCTCGGCGATCAGCAGCGCCTCGGCGACCGGATCGGCGATGCTGCGCGTGAGCAGCCATGCCAGCACCGCGCCCAGCGCCAGCGCGGCCACGGCCAGCGCGACGATGTAGAGGAGGCCCGCGCGGTACTGCGCGTCGATGGCGGCGGCGGTGCTGTCGATGTGCTTCTGCTGGTGCGCCACCATGGCGCGGATGCCCGCGTCGTAGCCGTCGAGCATCGGCAGCAGCTGCGTGTCGGTGCGCGTCGCGGCCTCGTCCTTGCGGCCTTCGGTCTTCAGCTGGAGGATCTGCTGACGCAGCGCGATGTACTCGCCGCGCCGCTTCTGGATGTCGGCGCTCAGCGCCAGTTCTTCCGGCGACACGAGCTTCGCCTCGAGCGCCTTCTGCGTCTCGGAGATGGTGGCGCTGGTGGCGGCGATCTGCTTTTGCAGGTAGGCCTGCACCTGCGCGTCGTCGCTCTTGAGCAGCGAGAAGGTGCGCACGCTGTTGGTGGCGGTGCCCAGCTGCCAGGCCGTGGCCAGGCGCTCCTTCGACAGGGTGCGCGAGGCCATGTCCTGCGTGGCCTCGCCCACGCCCTGCAGCCGCAGCACGCCGATGCCCGCCACGGCCACCAGCAGCGCCAGCACCAGCGCAAAGCCGGCGCCCAGCCGCATTCCGATCGTCCAGTTCTTTATCGTCATTCGCTTGTCTCCTCTCGGGGCCTCTCGTGTCGTTGTTCTCGGGTCCGGGCAGTCAGGCTGTGCGAGCGGCTCAGCCGAACTTCTGCATGATGCGAACCAGCTTCTCGCCGTACTTCGGGTCAGTGGCATAGCCCGCGCGCTGCAGGCCGTGCGCGGCCTGCGCCGGGTCGGCGGTGGCCAGCACGTTCGCGTAGCGCGGGTTGCGCGTGATGAAGCGCGCGTAGTCGGTGAAGGCCTCTTCGTACGAGGCGTAGGCGCGGAACTTCGCGCGCACCTTCTGCGGCTCGCCGTCGATGTATTCGGTGGTCGTGGTCTCGACCGTCGCGCCCTTCCAGCCCTTGTCGGCCTTGATGCCGAAGAGGTTGAAGCTGGGCGTGCCGTCGTCGGCGCGGATCTCGCGCTTGCCCCAGCCCGATTCGAGCGCGGCCTGCGCCAGGATCAGCGGCGCGGGCACGCCGCTGGCGGCGCTGGCCGCCTGTGCCGAAGCGCCCATGCGGTCCACGAACGCATCGACCTGGCCTTGCAGCGAGGCGTTCGCGGCCGGCGAGGGGCCGCTCTTCATTTGATAGACGCCAAGGTCGGCGGCGGTCGACACGCGCGCGCCGGGCGCCGAGCCGATGGGGATGCCCGCGCGCGGGCCGTACGGCAGGCCGGCGGGCGGCTCCAGCGACATCGGCCGTGTGCCGATGCCCTCGTCGGCTTCGGGCGCCGCCGAGGGCAATTGCCGCCGCAGCTGCGCCAGCATCGCCTCGGCCAGCCCCACGCCGCGCCCCGAGAGGTTCTGCGTGAGCTGCTGGTCGAACATCGACAAGTAGACCTTCTGGTCCTGGCTGTCGAGCAGGCCGCTCGAAGGCGTCGCCTCGCGCATGCTCTTGAGCACCATGTTCATGAACAGCGCCTCGAACTGGCGCGAGACCTGCTGCAGGCCTTCTTCGGGCGAGGTGCGCACGGTGCGCCGCAGCGCATCGACGCCCTGCACGTCGAGCGCAAAACGCTGATCGAGCGCGCCGCTGCGGCTGGCCGCGTCGGTGCCGGTCCACGCGCTGTGGGAAGAGATGGTCATGCCGTGGGCCTCAGATGATCTCGAGCTCGGCGCTCAGGGCCCCGGCCGACTTCATGGCCTGCAGGATCGACACCAGGTCCTGCGGGTTGGCGCCCAGGCTGTTCAGCCCCTTGACCACATCGGCCAGCGAGGCACCGCCGCGCACCATCTGGATCGCGCCGCCGCCCTGGTTGACGGAAATCTGCGAGGTCTGCGCCACCACGGTGCTGCCGCCCGAGAACGCGCCGGGCTGACTGATCACCGGCTCGGTGTTGATCACCACCGACAGGTTGCCGTGCGCGATGGCGCAGTCTTTCACGCGCACCGCCTGGTTCATCACGACCGAGCCCGTGCGCGCATTCACCACCACCCGCGCGCCCGCCTGCGTGGGCGTGACTTCGAGCTCCTGCAGCTGCGCGAGAAATCCCACGCGCCGCTGCGGCTCGGGCGCCTGCACGCGGATCACGCGCGCGTCCATCGCCTCGGCGGTGCCGGCGCCGAACTGGCGGTTGATGGCGTCCGTGGCGCGCTGCGCGGTGCCGAAGTCGGAGCGGTTCAATTCAATGGTGAACGCGCCTTCCGCACCCACCGGCGCCTCGACCGTGCGCTCCACCAGCGCGCCGGCGGGAATGCGCCCCGAGCTCAGCTGGTTGACCTGCACCTTGCTGCCGTTGGCCGACGCACCCGCCCCGCCCACCACCATGTTGCCCTGCGCCACCGCGTAGGTCGCGCCGTCCACGCCCTTGAGCGGCGTCATCAGCAGCGTGCCGCCGCGCAGGCTCTTGGCATTGCCCATGGACGACACGGTGACGTCGATGTTCTGGCCCGGCCGCGCGAACGACGGCAGCGTGGCCGTCACCATGACGGCCGCCACGTTCTTCAGCTGCATGTTCACGCCCTGCGGGATCGTGATGCCCAGCTGCTGCAGCATGTTGTTCAGGCTCTGCGTGGTGAACGGCGTCTGCATCGTCTGGTCGCCCGTGCCGTCCAGGCCGACCATGAGGCCGTAGCCGATGAGCGGGTTGTCGCGCACGCCCTGGATGCTGGCGAGTTCCTTCAGGCGCTCCGCGTGCGCGGGCGCGATGAACAGGAGCGCGCACAGCGCCGCGATGCGCCAGCGATTCGAAGAGGGTGAGGCCTGGAGGTGTGTCATCAGAAAGGCATCACGTTGAGGAAGATGCGCTGCATCCAGCCCATGTGCTGGGCCTCGTCGATGTAGCCCTTGGCCGAGTACTCGATGCGCGCATCGGCCACCAGCGTCGAGGGCACGGTGTTGTTGCCCGACACGGTGCGCGGGTTCACCACGCCCGAGAAGCGGATGTACTCGGTGCCCTGGTTGATGCCCATCTGCTTCTCGCCGCTCACGAGCAGGTTGCCGTTGGCCATGACGTCGGTCACGGTGACGGTGATCACGCCGTTGAAGGTGTTGTTGGCGTTGGCGCCGCCCTTGGCATTGAGCGTGTTGGTGCCCGACAGCTTGGTCTCCTGCCCGTCGAGCAAACCGCCGATGAGCTTGGGAATGGCCGCGAACACGCTGGTCGTGTTGCCCGTGCGGCTGGCATTGGCGCCCGAGTTCTTGGTCGCGTTGACCTTCTCGCTGATGAGGATGGTGAGGATGTCACCGACGTTGCGCGGGCGGCGGTCTTCGAACAGCGCGTTGGCACCGGGGCCATCCTGGAAGATCGCACCGGGTGCACGTCGCGCCTGCACGGCCGCGTATTGGTCGGCACGCGCCGTCATCGGCTGGTGCACCAGCGGCTCGCGCGGCACCTGCGCGCAGCCCGCGGCCAGCGCGGCCACGAGCAGCAGCGCCGCCGCCCGGCGAAGAAGACGCACCCCCGCCCGCATCACAACTGGGCCAGGCGCTGCAGCATCTGGTCCGAGGTCTGGACCGCCTTGCTGTTGATCTCGTACGAACGCTGGGTGGCGATCATGTTGACCAGCTCTTCCACCACGTTGACGTTGGAGGCCTCCACATAGCCCTGGCTCAGCGTGCCCGCGCCGTCCACGCCGGGGTTCACCTGGTTGGGTGCGCCCGAGGCGTCGGTCTCGGCGTACAGGTTCTCGCCCTGGCTCTGCAAGCCGGTCGGGTTGACGAAGGTCGCGAGCTGCAGCTGGCCGACTTGCACGGTGTTGGTGCCGCCCGCCTGCACCACCGACACGATGCCGTCGCGGCCCACGGTGATGCTGGTGGCGTTGGCCGGGATGGTGATGGCCGGCTGCACCGGGAAGCCGCTGGCGGTGACCAGCTGGCCGTCGCGGTCGGTCTGGAACGAGCCGTCGCGCGTGTACGAGGTGGTCCCATCGGGCATCAGCACCTGGAAGAAGCCGCTGCCGCTGATGGCCACGTCGGTCGGCTTGTCGGTCTTGGTGAGGTTGCCCTGCGAGTGGATGCGCTCGGTGGCGACCACGTGCACGCCGGTGCCCACCTGCAGGCCCGAAGGCAGGCGCGTCTGGTCGGAGCTCTGGCCGCCGACCTGGCGCAGGTTCTGGTAGACCAGGTCTTCGAACACGGCGCGGCTGCGCTTGAAGCCGGTGGTGCCGACGTTGGCCAGGTTGTTGGAGACCACGTCGAGCTGCGTCTGCTGCGCGTCCAGGCCGGTCTTGGCGATGTAGAGGGAGCGGATCATTGAAAGGAGTTCCTGGAAGAGGGTCAGCCGTAGGCCAGCAGCTTGTTGGCGGTCTGCGCGTTGATGTCGGCGGTCTGCAGCGACTTCATCTGCATCTCGAAGCTGCGGGCGTTGGCGATCATGGCCACCATGGCATCGACCGGCTGCACGTTGCTGCCCTCGATGGCGCCCGAGATGAGCGTGACGGCCTCGTCGGCCTCGGCCGGCGGCAGGTCGGCGCGCATGCGGAACAGGCCGTCGTCGCCGCGCACGAGGTCGGTCGTCGGCGGGTTGACGAGCTTGAGCCGGCCCACCTCGGCGATGCCGGTGAGCGTGGTCGAGGCCGCGTCGCGCGAGCCCACGAGGCCGTTGGACGCAATGCTCACGGCCGAACCCGGCGGCACGGTGAGCGCGCCGTTGTCGCCCACCACGGGGCGTCCGCCCATCGTCGTGAGCTGGCCGTCGGCGCCGATCTGCAGGTTGCCGACGCGCGTGTAGGCCTCGCTGCCGTCGGCCGCCTGCACCACCAGCCAGCCCTGGCCGCCCACGGCCACGTCGAGTGCGCGGCCGGTCTGCGTGAGCGGGCCGTGCGTGAAGTCGGCGCCGGGCGTGGTGGCGGCCACGAAGGCGCGCGTGGGCGCTTCTTCGCTGACCACGGGCACGGCGCGGAAGGTCGCGATCTGCGCACGGAAACCCGGCGTCGAGACGTTCGCCATGTTGTTGGCGACCACGGCCTGCTGCTCCATGGCCTGCTTGGCGCCGCTCATGGCGACATACAGCATTCGATCCACGAAGTGCTCCTGCTCAGCGGATGTTCATGAGCGTCTGCATGACCTGGTCCTGCGTCTTCACGGTCTGCGCATTGGCCTGGTAGTTGCGCTGCGCGACGATCAGGTTCACCAGCTCGGAGGTCAGGTCGACGTTGGACGACTCCAGCGCGCCCGAGGCCAGCGAGCCGGCCTTGGTGCCTTCGCCCGGCGTGCCGGTGAGCGCGTTGCCCGAAGCCTGCGTCTCGGCCCACACGTTGTTGCCCTTGGGCTCCAGGCCGTTCGGGTTGGCGAACGACGACAGCACGACCTGGCCCAGCAGGCGCGTCTGCTCGTTGGAGAACTTGCCGGTGATGGTGCCGTCGGGGTTGATCGAGAACGCAGTGAGCTCGCCCGACTTGTAGCCGTCCTGGCCCAGCTTGCTCATGCCGTTGGCGCTGCCGAACTGCGTGGTGCCCGTGAGGTCGACAGAAGCGGTGAGCGGCGAGGCGCCGTTGGTGAAGGTGAGCGGCCCGATGTTGAACGCGCCCGAGGCCGGCGCGGTCATGACGCCCTTGGCGTCGAAGGTCACGTTGGACAGCGCAGCGCCGCCGTTCAGCGGTGCGCCGTCGGAGGTGCCGTACACGTTCCAGGTGTTGGCCGCGGTCTTCACGAAGTACACGGCCACGTCGTGCGGGTTGCCCAGCGAGTCGTAGATGGGGCCGATGGCGTTCGGGTAGTTGTAGGTGGCGGCGTCGGTGGGGTTGAACGGCGTCTTGGCGGGCACCGTGCTGCGCGCGTCGAGGTTGAACTGCGCGTCGATGTTGGCCGTGGGCTTGGGCGGCATCATGCCGCCCTGCACCTGGATCGGGCCCGGCGTGCCACCGCTGATGCCGCCGCTGGCGTTGGCGCCGTAGCCGGTGAGCTGCAGGCCCTGCGCGTTGACGATGTAGCCGTCCTTGTCGCGCGTGAACTGGCCGTTGCGCGAGTAGAAGACCTCGCCGCTGGGGCTGGCCAGGCGAAAGAAGCCGTCGCCGTTGAGGATGGCCACGTCCAGCGGGCGCGTGCTCGACTGCGTCACGCCCTGCGTGAAGTTCTGCGTCACGCCCGACACCGAGGCGCCCAGGCCCACGCGCGAGCCGGCGTACACGTCCTGGAAGGTGGCGGCGGCCGACTTGTAGCCCACCGTGCCCGAGTTGGCGATGTTGTTGCCGATGACGTCGAGGTTGGCCGCGGCCACGCCGAGTCCGCTGATGCCTTGGGAGAAACTCATGAGAGGGTCCTTGTTCGGTGCGAGGAAGAAGAGTGCGAAGGGCGCGGCCCGCACGGGCCACGCCGAAGACGAAGACGAAAGCTCAGAGGAACAGGCGCACGTCGCCCAGCCCGATGCTGGCGCCCGAGGCCAACTCCAGCGTGACGCCGCCGGCGCCCTGCTTCACGGCGGCCACCTGCGAGAAGGTGAGCGCGGTGGCCTTCACCGTGGTGCCGTTGTTGCTGGCATCGACCGTGAAGCGGTAGGCGCCCGGCGGCACCGCCACGCCCAGGTCGTCCTTGCCGTCCCAGGTGACGGCGTTGACGCCTTCCTTCATGGCGCCCGCGTCGAGCGTGCGGATCACCTTGCCGGTGCTGTCGACGATCTTGATCTCGACATCGGCGGCGGTGCCCGGCAGCTGCACGGCGAAGGCCTGCGTGGCGGGGTCCTTGCCGTCTTCGGGCTTCTTGGTGGTGAGCACGTCGCCGGGCGACAGCACGTTGTAGCCGATGAGCGATGTGGCCTGCAGCAGCTGGTTGGCCCCGGTCTGGTTGACCAGGCCGGAGAGCGTGGCGTTGAGCTTCTCGATGCCGCTCACGGTGCTCATCTGCGCGAGCTGCGAAGTGAGCTCGGCGTTCTGCATCGGGTTGAGCGGGTCCTGGTTGTTCAGCTGCGTGACCAGCAGCTTGAGAAAGCGCTGTTCGCTGTCGGCGCTGGACACGTTGTTGTTGCTGTTCGCCGCCGTGGGCGCGTTCAGCCCGCTGATGGACGAGGTGTCGGAAAGGGCCATGGGGTCGGTGTTCTTCCTGCGGGAGGCGCGTGTGCGTGCGTGGGTTACTGGCCGATGGTCAGCGTCTTGACCATCAGCGTCTTGGCGGTGTTGAGCACCTCGACGTTGGCCTGGTAGCTGCGCGAGGCCGAGATCATGTTGGTCATCTCCTCGACCACGTTGACGTTGGGCATCGCCACGTAGCCTTCGGCGTTGGCGTGCGGGCTCTTGGGGTCGAACACCAGCTTCGCGGGCGACGGGTCTTCGATGACACCCGCCACCTTGACGCCGCCGATGTCGCGCCGGCCCGAGGCCGCCACCTCGAACACCACCTGCTTGGCGCGGTAGGGCTGGCCGTCGGGGCCGGCCACGCTCTCGGCATTGGCGAGGTTGCTCGCGGTCACGTTCATGCGCTGCGATTGCGCGGTCATGGCGGAGCCCGCCACGTCGAAGATGTTCATGGCTGTACCGCCGACAGGAGCGACTTGATCTTGGCGTTGATGAGGGTCAGGTTCGACTCGTAGCGCAGCGCGTTGTCGGCGAAGGCCACGCGCTCGACGTCCATCTCGACCGTGTTGCCGTCGAGGCTGGACTGGTGCGGCACGCGGTACAGCAGGTCGTCGCCGGCCGTGGCCTGCGCCTGGCCCGCGAGGTGGCGCGACGAGGTGGTGGCCATCGACACCGACGATGCGGCGCGGCCGCGTTCGACGGCCTCGCTCAGGCGCGCGCCGAAGTCGAAGTCGCGCGCCTTGTAGTTCGGCGTGTCGGCATGGGCGATGTTGGCCGCGAGCACCTCCTGGCGCTGGGCCCGGAGATGGAGCGCTTCGCGGTGGAAGCGAAACGCCGCATCCAGCTTGTCGATCATCTTTGTTCCATCTGTTGAGGCGTCGCCAGTGCACGGGGCGCAGCGACCGATGGAAAGCAAGTCTATGCATGCGGCGCGTTGGCAATCGCCCGAACAAAGGGGGGTTTCGCCTGCTGCTCGCACCTTCGCCGACAGGGCGAATTCATAAGAATCCAGGGGCGCCGGTTGTGGCTTTCCTGCACCGGCGACCTCATTTTTCTGGCCCTCTTCTTTCGCTTTCGATGACCCTCTCGCCGCTTCGCCAACGCCTGCTGCGCACCGCCTGCGCGATGGGGCTGTCGTGCGCGATGTCGACCGGTGCGATCGCAGGCGACGCGGCCGCGAAGGCGGTCGAGACCTACCTCGAGGTGCAAAGCGCCGGCCTGCCGGGCAAGGTGACGGTCAGCCTCGAAGGGCGCGGCACCGAGGCCCTGCCCGCGTGCGAAGCGCCCGAGGTGTTCCTGCCGCCGGGCGTCACGCCGTGGGGCCGCATTTCGGTGGGCGTGCGTTGCCATGCCGAGCGGCCGTGGACGCGCTTCGTGCAGGCACGTGTCGCGGTGGAAGGCCGCTACCTGGTGGCGGCGCGCGCCATCGACGCGGGCCGGGCGCTGGGCGCGGGCGACGTGGTCGAGCGCACCGGCGACCTCACGCGGCTGCCGCGCTCGGTGGTCACCAGCGCGGCCGAACTGGTCGGCGTGGTGAGCGCCAACCGCGTCGCGCCCGGCGCTCCGATCCGCAAGGAGCTGCTGCGCGGCGTCGCCGTGATCCAGCAGGGCCAGGCCGTGAAGGTGGTGGCGCAGGGGCCGGGCTTTGTCGTCAGCACCGAGGCCAAGGCCCTGAGCGGCGCCGCGGTGGGCGCCGTGGTGCAAGCCAAGACGCTGGACGGCCGGGTGATCCGCGGCGTGGCCGACGAGGAAGGACAGGTCCGGCTGGTGCAGTAGCGGCCGCCGCGTTGGCGCAGGCTTCACTTCATGCACGCCCTTCCTAAAGTTCTTGCACCGGCTGCCGATATACGGGTCAGCCCCTGAGGAATCACCTTGAAAATCGATCCCACCGCCCCTTCGGCCACGCCCCTGCACCGCACGCCCGCACCGGGCGCGCCGGCTCCGTCGACGCCCGCCGAGGCCGTGCAGCGCCCCAAGGAAGCGGCCCCCGTCTCCGCGCTCGTCCATGCGATGCCCGCCGCCGTGGGCGGCAGCGATTTCGACGCCGCGCGCGTGGCCGCGATCCGCGAGGACATCCGCGCCGGCCGCTACGAGATTCGCCCCGAGCGCATCGCCGACGGCCTGCTGGCCAGCGTGCGCGAGCTGCTCGCGCCGAGGGGCCAGGCATGAGCACCTTGCTGGCGCACCTGCGCGCGGAAGCGGGCTGCATCGGGGACTTCCTTGTCGCGCTGGACCAGGAGGCGCAGGCCATGTCCGCCAGCGACTTCGATGCGCTGAACGCCATCGCCGGCCGCAAGACCGCGCTGCTGGACCGCATGGCCGAACTCGACCGGCAGCGCGAATCGCTGCAGGCGACGCAGGGCTTCGCGCCCGGCCGCGCGGGTGCGGATGCCGCCGCGGCCGCGGGCGGTGGGCCAACGCGCCAGGCCTGGAACGAACTGCTCGCGCTCGCCGAAGACGCGCGCAACCGCAACCTGCACAACGGCACGCTGGTCTACGCCCACCTCGACTTCACGCAGCAGGCGCTGCACTTCCTGCAGGCCCGCGCCCAACCTTTCTACGGCCCCGACGGCGTGCGCAAGACGCAGGCCGGCGCGGGCACCCGGCTGGCCGCCGGCTGAACAGCAGCCGTGAACGCGTCCGCACGCTTCGCCCCCCGACGCACCGCGATCCTGCGGGTGCTGATGCTGTGGCTCGCGTGCGCCAGCGCCCATGCCTTCGAACTGGCGCCCGCCGTGCGCCCGGACGACGCGATCAACCTGGGCCAGCTGCACCCGGTGCGCGCGGCTGTCGGCGAGACGGCGCGCATCGCCTACTCGGGCGCGGCCATGGCCATTGCCATGTCGGCCGCCTACGTGCCGACGTACCGGCCGGGCGAACAGTCGATCGGCCTGGCCTTCGGCAGCTACCGGGGCTATTCGGCCGCGGCGCTGGGCTTCAAGCGCAGCTCGGACGACGGCGACATGGCCTGGGGCATGGGCGTGTCCAGCACGGGCCGGGACTGGGGCTTCAACGCGGGCATCGGCTGGAAGCTGCCGCGCAGCACGGCCGCCGCCCGCCCCTGAGCCCACGCCATCGCCCCGGGACGCCCTTCACCACCTTCGCATGGATGCCACCGACATGAAGACCTCTCCTGCCACGCCAACGCCCCGCCACGAGAAGGTCGCACGCCGGGGAGCCCGCGCGTGATGGCCGCGCAGCAGGGCGCGCGCCGCATCGCGATGGTGGGCTGCGACGAGGCGCAGCAGGCCGGCTGGGGCAACCGCCTGCGCCTGATGGGCTGCGATCCCGTGTGCTTCGACGACAGCACGGACTTCCTGCTGGCGATCACGCAGGGCCTGCAGTTCGGCCTGCTGCTGGTGGTGCTGAAGGACGAAGGCGCCTGGCCGATCCTCACGGCGATGTGCCGCGCGCTGCGCATTCCCATCTTCCTGGTGGCGCGCGCCTCGCAGCGCGACCTGCTGGTCGACGTGCTGTCGGCCGCGGGCGGCGAGACGCAGGGCGCGAGCATCGACTTCGCGGTGCTGCCCGTCGACGAGTTCGAGGTGGAGTTGCGCGTGCGCGAATCGCTGCGGCGCAACCGCACGCTGCTGCATCCGCACGCCACGGCCGCGTGCTTCGGCGACTACCAGTTCCTGGGCGAGCGCCGCGTGGTGGTGTGCCACGGCACCGAGGTGCGCCTGAAGCCGCGCGAGTTCGAACTGGCGCTGCTGCTGTTTCGCAACGCCGGCCGGCTGCTGGAGCGCGACTGGCTGCTGGCCTCGCTGTGGGTGGATGCGCGCATCGAACGCACGAGCCGCACGCTCGACTGCTGCGTGGCCAGCATCCGCCGCAAGCTGTCGCTGCACAAGGGCGGCGAATTCGTGCTGGTCTCGGTGTATGGACGGGGCTACGAGCTGCGGCACATGGCGCCGGCCGCGCGGCGCGCGTCGGACGTCGACGAGGCGCCGCTGATCGACACCGCGGACTTCCCGGACACCTCGAACGAGCCGGTGTGGCTCGGCGAAAGCGCGCGGGCCTGAGCATGCGCCCGCGCGACAAGAAAACCGTGACGACCTCCGGCCTCGAGGAACCACCCCGAAGGGCGGGTGCCGAAGCGTCCTCTACCAACGCCAGAAGACCGTCGCCGCCAGTATCCGCGCCTTACCTGAAGACAGGCTGAAGCCCCGCACAAAACCCTTCTGCTTCCGCACTCAGCCGCCCGTCAGTGAACGCACGTTCAATGGCGGGCACATCGTGAGGGGGAGATTCATTGCAGGACACCATGAGACTACTCGCAGAGGCATCGCTGATTCTTGCCCTGGCCATCGTCCTCGGCGGGTTGGTGCTCGGGCTGCTGGCGGGCCCGCAGGATTCCGACGACTAGTGGGGTGTCCGGGGTCGTGAAGGGTTAGCAGGTCAGTTCGCCCTGAGATAGATCCGCACGTCCGTGCAGATCGACATGCGCCATGTGTGTCGAGGTACCTCTTCTGCCGCGCGGCGGAAGTGCATGACTCCGGCCGATTGCGTCGTCGCACGCATGCCAAATCGCCTCAAAAAGCGCATCATCGTCACTGACGAACCCATGGTGTGGACTGTTCGCGAGGCAGAGCATGACTTGGTTCAAGAAGCTTGTCTGGATCGGCGCGGGACTCGCCGTGGGAGGCGGGCTTGCCCTGTTCGTGCTGGACGAATTGAAGACGTCCCGGCTGCAATCGGCCCTGTGGCGCGACCTGGCCGAGGGCGCCCGCTTCAGCGTCGAAGACGGTGCCAGCGACGCCATCCGCTTTCCCCGGACCGGGCCCTACGACGAGCGGCTGGGCTACCACCAGCTGCCGGGCTACATCGAGCGCCTGGCGCCGCAGGGCTATGTCGTCACCCGCCAGGCCCGCATGTCGCCGCGGCTGCTCGAGCTGCAGGACTACGGGCTCTTCGCGCCCTACCGTGAGAAAAACCAGGCCGGCCTGACCGTGCGCGACTGCCGGGACACGGCGCTGCTGCACACCCGCGTGCCCAAGCGCGCCTACGAGCGCTTCGAGGAGGTGCCGCCGCTGCTGGTGAGCGCCCTGCTGTTCGTCGAGGACCGCCACCTGCTGGACGCGCAGCCGCTGCAGCGCAACCCCGCGATCGATCCGGAACGCTTCGCCAAGGCGGCGCTCGAGCAGGCGCTGCGCGCGGTCGGCCTGGGCCAGACGGCGACGGGCGGCAGCACGCTGGCCACCCAGCTCGAGAAGTACCGCCATTCGCCGCAGGGCCGCACCGGGTCGGTCGGCGACAAGCTGCGCCAGATGGCGTCAGCCTCGCTGCGCGCCTACCAGGACGGCGACGACACGCAGGCGCGGCGCCGCCAGATCGTCGTCGACTACCTCGACACCGTGCCGCTGGCCGCACGCCCGGGCATGGGCGAGGTGCACGGGCTGGGCGACGGCCTGTGGGCCTGGTACGGGCGCGACTTCGGTGAAATCAACCGCCTGCTGGCCGACCAGGCGGAAGAGGCGGCGGCGCCCACGGACGAGGCGCTGCGGCAGCAGGCGGAAGCCTTCAAGCAGGCGCTGTCGCTGATGATCGCGCAGCGCCGCCCGTCGCAGCACCTGCTCGGCGACGGCGCCGGCCTGACGCGGCTGACCGACAGCTACCTGCGGCTGATGGCCGAGGCCGGCCTGATATCGCCCACGCTGCGCGACGCGGCGCTGCCGCTGTCCTTGCACCTGCAGCCACCGCTGCCGCCGACGCCCCGGCCCGACTTCGTGCAGCGCAAGGCCGCGACCGCGCTGCGCACCCACATCGCCACGCTGCTCGACGTGCCGCGGGCCTACGACCTGGAGCGCCTCGACCTCGAGGCCGAAACCAGCCTGGACGGCGAAGCGCAGGCGCTGGTGGCGCGCGTGCTGGCCGGGCTGCGCACCCCCGCCGCGACGAAGGCCGCGGGGCTGGTCGGCTCCCACATGCTCGACCCGGGCGCCGACCCCAGCCCGCTGATCTACAGCTTCACGCTGTTCGAGCGCAGCGCCGGGAGCAACCTGCTGCGCATCCAGGCCGACAACATCGACCAGCCGTTCGACGTGAACCAGGGCGCGCGGCTGGACCTGGGCTCGACCGCCAAGCTGCGCACCCTGGTGAGCTACCTGGAGCTCGTGGCCGAGCTGCACGCGGGCTGGGTCGACCTGAGCCCGGCCCAGCTGTCGGCGCTGGCGCCGAACCCGCGCGACCCGCTGGGCACGTGGGCGCGGCAGTACCTCCTGCGCGCCAAGGATCGCCGTCTTGCGCCGATGCTCGAGGCGGCCATGGAGCGCAAGTACTCGGCGAACCCGGGCGAGGCCTTCTTCACCGGCGGCGGCCTGCACCAGTTCGAGAACTTCGAGCGCTCGCGCAACAGCAGTTCGATGACCGTGCGCGAAGGCTTCAAGCATTCGGTCAACCTGGTGTTCATCCGCCTGATGCGCGACCTGGTGCGCCACCGCATGTTCGGCGGCGCATCGGGCGCCGAGCGCCTGCTGAAGGACCCTGCCGACCCGGGCCGGCGCGAGTTGCTCGCGCGCTTTGCCGACCGCGAAGGCTCGGCCTTCCTCACCCGCTTCCATCGCAAGTACCAGCACCTGCCGGCCGCGGACGCCGAAGCGCTGCTGCTGCGCGGCCTGAGGCCATCGGCACCGCGCCTGGCGAGCGTGCTCTTCACCATCGAGCCCGAGGCCGACGACGCGCGGCTTGACGCACTTCTGGTGCAGCGGCTGGGACGCGGCGCCGACTCGCCGCGCGCATTGGGGGCGCTGCGCCGCACCTACGCCGGCCTGTCGCTGGCCGATCGCGGGTATGTCGCGCGCGTGCATCCGCTGGAACTCTGGCTGGTCGGTTACCTGCGGCGCCACCCCGGCGCCTCGCTGACCGAGGTGCTGGACGCGAGCACGCGCGAACGCCAGGAGGTCTACGCCTGGCTCTTCAAGACGCGCCACAAGAGCGCGCAGGACAGGCGCCTGCGCGAGCTGATCGAACTCGATGCCTTTGCGCAGATCCATCGCTCATGGCAGCGCGTGGGTTACCCCTTCGCATCGCTGACGCCGTCTTACGCGAGCGCGATCGGCGCATCGGGCGACCGGCCGGCCGCCCTGGCGGAGCTGATGGGCATCCTCGCGAACGACGGCGTGCGGCTGCCCACGCAACGGGTCGGCGCCCTGCACTTCGCGCGCGACACGCCCTACGAGACACGGCTGGAGCCGCGCCATGCGAGCGCACAGCAGGTGCTGCCCGCCGAGGTGGCCGCCACGGTGCGCCGTGCCTTGGTCGAGGTCGTGAACGACGGCACCGCACGGCGGCTGAAGGGCGCACTGGTGGATGAGAACGGCCGCGCCCTCGAGATCGGCGGCAAGACCGGCACCGGCGACCACCGCTACGAACAGACCGGCCGCGGCGGACGGGTGATTTCGCAGCGCAAGATCGACCGCTCGGCCACCTTCGTGTTCATGATCGGCGACCGCTACTTCGGCACGATCCTGGCCTACGTGCACGAGCCCCACGCCGCCCGCCACCGGTTCACGAGCGCGCTGCCGACGCAGCTGCTGAAGTCGCTGGGGCCGCAGTTGCTGCCGGTGCTGCAGCGCAGGGGGTGCGGGGAGCCGCAGCAGCGGGCGCCATGAGGCGACATGGGCGGCCCAAAGACAAAGCCCCTGTAGCAGGGCTGCTACAGGGGCTTGAATCTGGAGGAGAGGGAGGGATTCGAACCCTCGGTACTATCGCTAGTACGCCTGATTTCGAGTCAGGTACATTCGACCACTCTGCCACCTCTCCGGTGCTGTCGAGCCTCAGATTATAGCCAGAAAAATCTGACTTTTGACGCCCTGCGCTTCAACCGCGCAAAACTTCGAGGCCGCCGAGGTACGGACGCAACGCCGCCGGCACGTGGATCGAGCCGTCTTCGTTCTGGTGGTTCTCCAGCACGGCGACCAGCGCGCGGCCTACGGCCAGGCCGGAGCCGTTGAGGGTGTGCACCAGCTCGTTCTTGCCTTGGGCGTTCTTGAAACGGGCCTGCAGGCGGCGCGCCTGGAAGGCTTCGCAGTTCGACACCGAGCTGATCTCGCGGTACGTGTTCTGCGCGGGCAGCCACACCTCGAGGTCGTAGGTCTTGGTGGAACCGAAACCCATGTCGCCGGTGCACAGCAGCACCACGCGGTACGGCAGCTCCAGCGCCTGCAGCACGGCTTCGGCGTGACCGGTCATCTGCTCGAGCGCGTCGTAGCTCTTCTCGGGGTGCACGATCTGCACCATCTCGACCTTGTCGAACTGGTGCTGGCGGATCATGCCGCGCGTGTCGCGCCCGGCGCTGCCGGCTTCCGAGCGGAAGCACGGCGTGTGGGCCGTGAGCTTGATGGGCAGCTGCGCCTCGGGCACGACCTCGTCGCGCACGAAGTTGGTCAGCGGCACTTCGCTGGTCGGGATGAGGTACAGCGCCGAATGGTCGGGCGCGGGCTCGCCGTCCTGGCCGCCCTTCTTCGCGGCGAACAGGTCGCCTTCGAACTTGGGCAACTGGCCGGTGCCGCTGAGCGTGGCCGCATTGACCACGTAGGGCACGTAGCACTCGGTGTAGCCGTGCTGTTCGGTCTGCAGGTCGACCATGAACTGGGCCAGCGCGCGGTGCAGGCGGGCGATCGGGCCCTTCATGACGGTGAAGCGCGAGCCCGAGAGCTTGGCGCCCATCTCGAAATCGAGCCCCAGCGGCGCGCCGAGGTCGACGTGGTCCTTGGGCGCGAAGGCCAGCGGCGTGGCGTTGGCGCCGGCGCCGCCCTGGGGCGCCCAGCGGCGCATCTCGACGTTGCCGGCTTCGTCTTCACCGAGCGGCACGCTGGCGTGCGGCAGGTTGGGCACGGCCAGCAGCAGCGCGTGCAGCTCGGGCTGGATTTCCTCGAGGCGCTTGGATTGCGATTCCTGCTCAGCCTTGAGCGCGTTGACCTCGGCCATGAGCGCGTCGACCGACTCGCCCTTGGCCTTGAGCGGGCCGATCTGCTTGTTCAGCGTGTTGCGGCGCGCCTGGATTTCCTCGGTGCGGGTCTGCAGCGTCTTGCGCTCGGCCTCGAGCGCGGTGAACGCCGAGACGTCGAGGTAGGGCTGGTTCTTCTTGCGTTTTTCGAGGCCGGCCACAGCGGAGGCCAGGTCTTTGCGGAGCAGGGTGATGTCGAGCATGGGGAGATTTTAGGTGGGCGCCCGGCCCGCGCCCGCCCTCCCCGCTCGCACGCCTGCGGCGACTCAGGCGACCGTGGCCGGGTCGACGTTCGCCCCGCAGATGATCAGGCACACCTTCTCGCCCTCGCGCGGCACGTAGGCGCCGGTCTGCAGCGCCGCCAGCGGCAATGCGGCGGCCGGCTCCACGGCGAGCTTCAGCTCCTTCCAGAGCCACTGCTGGGCGGCGCGGATGGCGTCGTCGGACAGCAGCAGCGCGTCGCGCACCTGCTGCTGCGTGATCTCCCAGGCGATGGCGCCGATGCGGCGCGCGCCGAGCGAATCGGCCGCGATGCCGCCGACGTCCACGTCGACCGGCTCGCCGGCCTCGCGGGCGCGGAACAGCGTCGGGGCCTTCTCGGGCTCGAGTGCCACCACGCGGGCGCGCTGCTCGAACCAGCCGGCCAGGCCGCCGATCAGGCCGCCGCCACCCACGCTCACGAGCACGGCGTCGGGCAGGCCGCCCTGCGCCTCGATCTCGCGGCCGAGCGTGCCAGCGCCGGCCACCACTTCGGGCTGGTCGTAGGCGTGGGTGAGCAAGGCGCCCGTTTCCTTCTGGCGCGCCAGGCAGGCGGCCAGCGCGTCGGGGTACAGCTCGCCGACCACGACCACTTCGGCGCCCAGCGCCCGCAGGCGCGCGCGCTTGGCTTCGGGCGACACGCCCGGCAGGAACACCTGGCAGGGCACGCCCAGCGCCTTGGCGGCGGCCGCCGTGGCAATGCCGGCGTTGCCGCCCGAGGCCACGATCACGCCCGCGGCGGGGATGTCGTTGGCCAGCAGGCGGTTCATCATGCCGCGGGCCTTGAAGCTGCCGCTGACCTGCATGTGCTCCAGCTTGAGCCACACTTCGGCGCCCGGCGCGGCCACGCCCAGGGCGGCGGCCGGCAGCTTCCACAGCGGCGTTTCACGCAGGAAATGGCCGGCGCGTTCGCCCAGCCTGCGGGAGGCGCTCTCGATGTCGGAGCGCCAATCGGTGTTTTTCATGATGTTCAGGAGATGTGCCCGGGGGGCGGGATGTCGTCGAGCTTGAGGCCCTTGGGAAGCGGGAACTTGATGGTTTCCTCGATGCCGTCCATCTTGCGCACCGACACGGCGCCGAAGGCGCGCACGCGCTCGATCACCTCGTGCACCAGCACCTCGGGCGCCGAGGCGCCGGCGGTGAGGCCGATGCGCGACTTGCCCTCGAACCATTCGGGCTTGAGCTCGTCGGCCGAATCGACCATGTAGCTCTCGGTGCCCAGGCGCTGCGCCAACTCGCGCAGGCGGTTGCTGTTGGAGCTGGTGGGGCTGCCGACCACGATCACGAGGTCGACCTGCGGGCTCATGATCTTCACCGCGTCCTGGCGGTTCTGGGTGGCGTAGCAGATGTCCTGCTGCTTGGGCTCGCGCACGTTCGGAAAGCGCGCGCGCACGGCGGCGGCGATCTCCGCGGCGTCGTCCACGCTGAGCGTGGTCTGCGTGACCACGGCAAGCTTCTCGGTCTGCAGCGGCGACGCGTTGGCCACGTCGGCCACGTCTTCCACGAGGTGGATGCCGCTCGACAGCTGCCCCATCGTGCCTTCGACCTCGGGGTGCCCCTTGTGGCCGATCATGATGAACTCGTAGCCCTCTTTGGCGAGCTTGGCCACCTCGACGTGCACCTTGGTCACGAGCGGGCAGGTGGCGTCGAAGATCGAGAAGCCGCGGTCGCGCGCCTCCTGCTCCACGGCCTTGCTCACGCCGTGCGCGCTGAACACCAGCGTGGAGCCGGGCGGCACGTCGGAGAGCTCCTCGATGAAGATCGCGCCCTTGGCCTTGAGCTCGTTCACCACGTAGGTGTTGTGCACGATCTCGTGGCGCACGTAGATCGGCGCGCCGAACTTGGCGAGGGCGCGCTCGACGATCTCGATGGCGCGGTCCACGCCGGCGCAGAAGCCGCGCGGCTCGGCCAACAGGACTTCTTCGATGTTCGGGTTCATAGCACGCCGATCAGCTTCACTTCGAAGGTGACCGGTTGCCCCGCGAGCGGGTGGTTGAAGTCGAAGCGCACGCCGGTCTCGTTCGACTCGACGACCGCGCCCGCGTAGCTGCCCGAGCCGTCGGGCGTGGGGAACTGCACCACGTCGCCGACGGCGTACTGCTCGTCGGGGTCGCCCATCTGAGCCAGCAGCTTGCGCGCCACCCATTGCTGCATGTCGGGGTTGCGCTCGCCGAAGGCCTCGCCGGCGGGCAGCTCGAAGGTGGCGTGCGCGCCCTCTTCCATGCCCATCAGGCGCTGCTCCATGGCCGGCGAGAGCTCGCCGGTGCCCAGCGACAGCGTGGCGGGCTTGTCGGCGAAGGTGTTGATGATGTCGCCCGCCGGACCGGCCAGCCGGTAGTGCAGGGTCAGGAAGGAGCCGGAAGTCACAACTTGGGACATGGGTGCAGCGAAGGTGGGCAAAGACGAGGGAGGTGTCCCGATAAACTGACCCTCATTTTAAGGATCGGGGCAACATCTCGCCCCGGCCCAGGTTTCTGCAGGGTTTCATGGCATTCAAGGATCTCCCTCTCGACGCCCGACCGCGCGAAAAGCTCATCGCGCGGGGCGCCGCCGCGCTTGCCGACGCCGAGCTGCTGGCGCTGCTGCTGCGCACCGGTGTGGCCGGCAAGAACGTGCTCCAGCTGGCCCAGCAACTGCTCGAGCGCTTCGGCGGGCTGTCGGGGCTGCTGCACACGGCGCCCGATGACCTCAAGGCGATCAAGGGCATGGGCGGCAGCGCCAAGCGCTCCGAACTCACGGCCGTGCTCGAACTGGCGCGCCGCGCCATGGGCGAGCGCCTGAAGGAGCGCACGGTGTTCGACTCGCCCGAGGCGGTCAAGCAATACCTGCAGATGCACATCGGCTCGCGCCCGCACGAGGTGTTCGCGGTGCTGTTCCTCGACGTGCAGCACCGCCTGCTCACGCTCGAGGAGCTGTTTCGCGGCACGCTCACGCAGACCAGCGTCTACCCGCGCGAGGTCGTCACCCGCGCCCTGCACCACCAGGCCGCGGCCGTGGTGCTGGCCCACAACCACCCCAGCGGCAGCATCGAGCCCTCGCGCGCCGACGAATCGCTCACGCAGACCCTGCGCGCCGCGCTGGCGCTGGTCGACGTGCGCGTGCTCGACCACGTCATCGTGAGCCCGGGCCAGAGCTTCTCGATGGCGGAACGAGGGCTGCTCTGATGGCGTCGTCTTCTTCGCGTCCCCCGGCCCTGAAGAACCTGGCCGACCTCAAGCAGGTGCAGCGCGTGCTCGCCGAAACCCGCGAGCGCGAGGCCGTGGAGGCCGCCGCGCGCGCCGCGGCCGAGCGCAAGCGCGCCGCCGAGAAAGACCTGTTCACGCGCGCCATCGGCGCCACCGAGCCGCTGCGCCGCAAGGCCGCCGTGGCGCTCGCGCCCGAGCCGCCCGCGCCCATTCCGTTTCAGCACCAGCTCGACGAGCAGCGCGTGCTGCGCGAGTCGCTGTCCGACGAGTTCGACGTGACCACGCTGCTCGACGTCGACGACGCCATGAGCTTTCGCCGCCCCGGCATCGGCACCGACATCACGGCGCGGCTGCGCAAGGGCGACTGGTCGATCCAGGGGCAGGTCGACCTGCACGGCCTGCGCAGCGACGAGGCGCGCGAGGCGCTCGGCGGCTTCATCCGCAACGCCCACAAGCAGGGGCTGCGCTGCGTGCGCGTGGTGCACGGCAAGGGCCTGGGCTCGCCCGGCAAGCAGCCGGTGCTCAAGACCAAGACGCAGCGCTGGCTGATCCAGAAGAACGAGGTGATCGCCTTCGTGCAGGCCAAGCCGGCCGAAGGCGGGGCCGGGGCGCTGGTGGTGCTGTTGGCGCCCGTGCGGCGCTGACACAGCGCCCTGCCCTTCTTACTTGCTCAGATCGACCTTGTAGACCGAGCGGCCCTTGCCGCTGCCGTCATCCGCGGTCAGCAGCGAGATGTTCGCGAGCCCCGCATCGGTCGCAGCGCTCAGCTGCCCCTGCCCCGACGTGATCGTCACGTTGCCCGCCGTCGTCACCTTCGTGAAGCGCCAGCTGCGCGCCGCGCCGTCGGCCGCGCGCGTGATCGTCTTCTTCGCCTTGATGTAGGCGATCAGCACGTCGCGGTTCGCATCGGGCGAGGCGTAGATCGTCGCGCGCCCGTCCAGCGCCGGGATGAAGCTCGCGCCGCTCGTCGCGCGGTAGTTGTTCGTGGCAATGACGAACTCCTTCGCTGGGTCGATGGGCGCGCCCAGGTACATGAGGTTCTTGATGCGGCTGCCCACGGCCTGCGTCACGTCGATCTCGTACTGCATGTCGGGCGTGGTGAACATGTCGAAGTTGTAGCCCGGGAAGGTGCTGATCAGCGGCTGGTCGGTCGTCAGAGCCGGGTCGATCTTGTTGAAGCGCTTGGCCGCGGCCTCGAGCCAACCCTTGATCTCGGCGCCCGTCACCTTCACCGCGTACACCGTGTTCGGGTACAGGTACAGGTCGGCGGCGCTGAAGATCGCCAGGTTGCCCACGGCCACGTCGGTGTAGTCGCGTCCGCCCTCGAAGCCCGACTTGAAGGGCGCGCTCACCGACAGCACCGGCAGGCCCGCGTACTGCGGCAGGCTGGCCTGGATGTAGGTCTTCACGTAGTCGGCCTGGGCCTGGTTCACGATCTGGATCGCGCCCGGGTCGCCCACGTCGGCAAAGAAGGTGTTCATGCGGAAGTCGGTGCTGCCGATGGGCGTCTTCACGTAGTCGATCGCGGCCTGGTGCTGGGTGTCGACCATCGGTGCCACGCTCGGGTCGGCGTCGACGTACACGCCCTTGCCGATCTGGGTCGAGCGCGCCTCGACCAGCGTCTTGCTCTTGTCCACGCCCCAGGCCTTGCCGTCCCACACGAGCTCGAGCTTCACGAGGCCCAGCGCCTTGCCCCACGAACTGGGCATGACGGCCGGCACGCCGTTGACGGTGCCGGCGGCGTTGTCCACGCCGGGCTGCGTGTAGCCGGGCTTGGCGCCGCGATCGGGGAACAGCCCGTGCTGGTGGCCCATCATCAGCACGTCGATGCCGGGCACCTTCGACAGGTACAGGCCCGGGCTTTCCATGGTCGGCGAGTACGGCGAGGCGTCGAGGCCGCCGTGCTGCAGCGCCACGACGATGTCGGCGCCCTTCTCGCGCAGCTCGGGCACGTAGCGCTTGGCCGCTTCGACTGCGCCTTCGGTGCGCAGCTTGCCTTCGAGAAAGCGCTTGTCCCAGTTCATGATGCCGGGCGTGGTGAAGCCGATCACGCCGACCTTCACCGGCACCGTCACGCTCTTGCCGTCAGGTGCCGTCGCGGTGAACTGCTTCGTGACGATGGTGTAGGGCGCCACGAGCGGCTTGCCGCTCTTGAGGCTGTGCACGTTGGCCACCACCATCGGGAAGCTCGGGCCCGCGCACTTCTTGCTGCCGTCCACGCCCTCGACATCGAGGCCGCCGCCGAGCACCTGGTTGAGGAAGTCCAGGCCGTAGTTGAACTCGTGGTTGCCCAGCGTGCCGGCGTCGTAGCCGGTGGCGTTCATCACCTTGTACATCGACAGCGGCTGCGTGCACGGGATGCGGCTGACCAGCGCCTCGTAGTCGGCCAGCGCGGTGCCCTGGATGGTGTCGCCGTTGTCGAACAGCATCGTGTTCGCGAACTCCTTGCGCGCGGCGTTGATGAGCGTCGCGGTGCGCTCGTAGCCGTACGACTTGTCTTCGGCGAGCTTGAAGTAGTCGTAGCTGCGCACGTTGAAGTGCAGGTCGGTCGTTTCGAGCAGCGCGACCGTGGTGCGCGTGCCGGCGGCCACGGGCGCCGGAGCAGGCGCGGGCGCAGGGGGCGGAACGATCGGGGGGAAGGCGGTGCCGCCTCCGTTGCCACCGCCACAGGCGGTGAGCACGGCGGCCAAAACGGCGGCACAGGTGGACATGGGGGCGAGGCGCGCCAGCGACGCGGCCACTGCGTTGTTCATCGAGAGGTCTCCCTGCGGATATGAGGAAGGACCAGTCTCCGAAAGCCGGGTGACAGACCGGTGAATCCGGGCCTGCCATGCAGCGCCGTTGCGACAGCAGTTACGCCAGATGATTCTTTAGTGGTACCGCCGCGTCCGCCACCGCTTCGGACGCGGGGCTGCGGCCCGCTTCGAGCAGCTTGCGGCTCATCATGTGATCGACCGGCGCGTTCACCGATTCGACGCACACGAGCTGGCCGTCGACGTAGTGGAACAGCGAGAACGCTTCGGGCTTCGGCCCCGCGCGGCGCACGCTCACCAGGCCCGGCGTGCCTTCGGCCGGCATCAGGCCCGCCATCTGCAACCGCAGGCCGCCCTGGTCGGACCAGAACCACGCGACCGCGTCGTGATCGCGTGCGGCGCCGGTCAGCGTGGCCACGGCCGTGCGCGCCTGGTCGTTCGCGTTCTGCACCGATTCGAGCCGCAGCGCGCGGCCCGCGCGGCGGTCGGGGAAGCGCGTGCAGTCGCCCACCGCGAGCACGTCGGCCGCGCTGGTCTGCATGCGGCCGTCGACCACGATGCCGTCGGCGCACTCGAGGCCCGCGGCCTGCGCGAGCGCGGTCTCGGGCACCGCGCCGATGCCCAGCAGCAGCAGGTCGATCGGCTGCTTCACGCCGTTGACTTCGACCGACACGAGCCGGTCGCCCGCGACCTCGAAGGCGCCGGTCTGCGCACCCAGCACGATGTCGATGCCGGCCGCGCGGTGCGTGGCCAGCACGTGCGCCGACAGCTCGGGCGACACGGCGCGGCCCAAGAGGCGCGGCGCGCATTCGATCACCTGCACGCGCTTGCCCAGCGCCTGCGCGGTGGCCGCCACTTCGAGGCCGATGAAGCCGCCGCCCAGCACCGTGACCTGCTGTGCATCCGCCAGCCGCGTGCGCAGGCGATGCGCCTCGTCGGCGGCGCGCAGGCTCGCCACGTTCTCCAGGCCTTGCGGCAGGCCGGGCATCTGGCGCGCGCGCGTGCCGGTGGCCAGCACCAGGCGCTCCCATGGCAGCACCGCACCCGAGCGCAGCGTGACGGTGTGCGCCTCGCGGTCGATGGCCACGGCCGCGTCGCCCAGGTGCAGCGTGATGCCCGCTTCGCGGTACCAGTCGGCGGCCTTGTGCGGCTGCGTGGTTTCGTCGGCGCTCTTGAGGAAGGCCTTCGACAGCGGCGGGCGGTGATACGGCTCGCAGGCCTCTTCGCAGACCAGGTGCACGCGCGCGCCCTGCCCGGCTTCGGCCAGGCCCGCGCAGAGCTGAGCCGCGGCGTGGCCGCCGCCGATGATGACGATGGAATTCATGGAGAACAGTCTTTCGGGAATCGTTGTCGGGTCACTCACCGCGGTTGCGCATCCAATCCGCGGTCTTGAAGAAAGAGTCGCGCAGGCGCGCGCGCAAGTCTTCGGGCACGCCGGTCTCGCCCATCGCCTGGTCCATGCAGGCCAGCCACTGGTCGCGCTCCTTGATGCCGATGGTGTGGCCGCCGATGGCCTGCGGCAGGTGCCGCGCGCGCAGCATCGGGTGGCCGAAGCGGTCGGTGTAGTGGGCAGGCCCGCCGAGCCAGCCGCACAGGAACCAGAACAGGCGCTGGCGCGCGTTGTCCAGGTCGGTGCCGTGCACGGCGCGCAGTTGCGCGTAGGCCGGCTCGAGGTCCATCAGGTCGTAGAAGCGCTCGACCAGCGCCGCCACCTTGGGCTCGCCGCCGATCCACTCGAAGGGCGTGCCGGCGGGCGGTTTGTCTTGAATCTGCATGGGCGGGAGTATCCCCTCGGGTCGCTCTAAAGTTGGATCAGATCGGGAATGCCCACATCGGTGCTCACGTCGGCCGTGTAGTCCACGCCGTCGACGGCGAAGCCGAACAGGCGCAGGAACTCGGTCTTGTAGCCCGCGAAATCGGTCAGCTCATTGAGGTTGGCGTCGGTGACCTGCGGCCAGAGTTCCTGCACGCGGGCCTGCACCTGCGGTGCCAGTTCCTTGTAGTCGGCGCGCAGGCGGCCTTCGTCGTCCAGGTGCGGCGTGGCGCCGTACAGGCTGTCGGCGTACAGGCCGTGCACCTGCTCGATGCAGCCCTCGTGCGTGCCTTCGGCCTTCATCACCTTGAACAGCAGCGACAGGTACAGCGGCATCATCGGAATGGCCGAACTGGCCTGCGTGACCACCGCCTTCAACACCGACACGCGCGCGTCGCCGCCCTTCGCGGCCAGCTGCGCGCGGATGTCCAGCACCTTCTCGTCCAGATCCTTCTTGGCGGCGCCGATGGAGCCGTTCCAGTAGATGTCGTGCGTGATCTGCTCGCCCAGGTAGGTGAAGGCCGTGGTCTTGGCGCCGTCGGCCAGCACGCCGGCCTGCTGCAGCGCGTCGATCCACATCTGCCAGTCTTCGCCGCCCATGACGGCGACGGTGTTGTCGATCTCTTCCTGCGTGGCAGGCTCGAGCACCGACTCCTTCACGGTCCCGCTGTCGGTGTCCAGGCCGCGCAGCGTCACGGCCTTGCCGATGGGCTTGAGCACGGAGTTGAAGACCTGGCCCGTCTTGGGGTGCGTGCGGCGCGGCGCGGCCAGGCTGTAGACCACGAGGTCGACCTGGCCGAGGTCGGCGCGGATGGTCTCGATGGCCTGCTGCTTCACCGCGTCGGAAAAGCCGTCGCCGTTGATCGTCTTGGCGTAGCGCCCCTCGGCCGTGGCGGCGCGGTGGAAGGCGGCGGTGTTGTACCAGCCGGGCGAGCCGGGCTTGGTCGCGCTGCCCGCGCGTTCGAAGCACACGCCCAGCGTGTCGGCGCCGCAGCCGAAGGCCGCGGTGATGCGCGCGGCCAGGCCGTAGCCGGTGGAGGCGCCGATCACCAGCACGCGCTTGGCGCCGCCCGCGATGGGGGGCCTGGCTTTGACGTAGTCGATCTGTTGCCGGACATTGGCTTCGCAGCCCACGGGGTGGGTGGTGACGCAGATGAAGCCGCGCACGCGGGGTTGGATGATCATGAAAAGCTCGCTCGGTAAGACATTCGGGGGACGGCGGCGGGGCACGTCGCGGCGTCGCGAATTTAACCCAGCCGGCAACAGGCCGATTCATCAGCCCCATATGCATATGTCGATTGACGATTTAATAATCTTGGGTTTTATTGATATGGTTCCGGCCTGAATTTCACTCTGGAGAGAGGACGATCCCCACCATGCGCCACACCTTGCTTGCCGCGGCCCTTGCCGCTTCCGCCCTGCTGACCGGCGTTGCCGCCCATGCGGACCAGCTCGCCGACATCAAGAAGAAGGGCGAACTCGTGGTCGGCGTGCTCGGCACCGACGAGCCCGCCACCTTCATCGATCCGAAGACGCGCCAGATCGTCGGCTACGAGGTCGACCTGGTGAACGCCATCGCCAAGAAGATCGGCGTGAAGCCGGTGCTCAAGCAGATCGCCGTGGCCGCGCGCATTCCCGAGCTGCAGCAGGGCCACGTGGACCTGGTGGCCGCCGGCCTCACGCACAACAAGGAGCGCGAGGCGCAGATCGACTTCTCGCTCACCACCTTCGTCACCGGCCAGAAGGCCATCGTGAAGAAGACCAGCGGCATCACCGAGGTGCCGCAGCTCGGCGGCAAGAAGGTGCTGACCATCCGCGGCGGCACGCAGGAACCCAACATCCGCAAGGCCGTGCCCACCGCCGAGGTCGTGACCTTCGACACCAGCCAGCAGGCCTTCCAGGCGCTGCAGCAGGGCAAGGGCGTGGGCTACGTCGACGACGAAGCCGCGCTGCTGCGCAGCTACGCCAAGCTGGGCCCGCAAAAGGCGCAGTACGTGGTGCTCAAGCAGAACCTGAGCACCGAGTCGCTGGCCATCGGCATCAAGAAGGGCGAGAGCGGCCTGAAGACGGTGGTGGACGACACGCTGCGCGAGCTCGAGAAGTCGGGCGAAGCGCAGAAGATCTTCATCAAGTGGTACGGCCCGAACACGGCCTCCGGCTTCCAGACGCGCGACTTCAAGCTCGAGACCGACAAGATCGACTGAGCCCGCGCGCCCGGCACACCAGGGGCGGGCCGCCATGCGACCCGCCCTTCGCTTTTGAGCGGCACGGCCCGCATGCGTACCATGTGCGCCCCGGCGCCTTTCGCCGTGCCACCCGTTTCCCATGCCCCTGTTCGACTATTCGCTGCTGCTCACCGGCCAGTACCACGACATGCTGGTCGCGGGCCTGTGGCTGTCGCTGCAGCTGCTCGCGGTCTCGCTCGTCTTCGCGCTGCCGCTGGCGCTGGTGGTGGCGCTGCTGCGGCTCTCGCCGCTGGCGCCGCTGCGCTGGCTCAGCTTTGCGTACGTGGAATCGATCCGCAACATCCCGCTGCTGGCCCACATGCTGTTCTGGTATTTCGGCGCGCCCGAGCTGCTGCCCGAAGGCCTGAAGACCTGGCTCTATGAAGGCCACATCGAGGCCTACAGCGCGATCGTGGCGCTGTCGCTGTACACGGCGGCCTTCATGGCGGAGGACATCCGCAGCGGCATCCGTTCGATCCCGGCCGTGCAGTTCGAGGCCGGCCGGGCGCTGGGCTTCAGCTTCCTGACCACCATGCGCCGCGTGGTGCTGCCGCAGGCATTGCGCGTGACCGTGCCGCCGCTCATCTCGCAGACGCTGAGCCTGTGGAAGAACACCTCGATCGCCACCGTGATCGGCGTGGCCGAGCTGATGTACCAGGCCGGGCAGGTCGAGAGCGCGACCTTCCGCAGCTTCGAGTCGTTCGCGTTCGCGAGCGCGGCTTACCTGACGGTGTCGCTGGCCATCACCGGGCTCGCCACCTGGTACCACCACCGGTTCCCGGTGCGGACCATTTGAAGGCGGCGCGCTGATGCTCGAAATCATCCACGACTACTGGGTCTACTTCCTCATCGGCCAGTACCCGAACGGCCCGCTCGGCGGCCTGGTGCTCACGCTGCTGCTGGCCTCGTGCGGGCTGGTGCTGGCGCTGCCGCTGGGCATCGTGCTCGGGCTGGCGCGCGTGAGCCCGTGGCGCTGCGTGCGCTGGCCCGTCACGGCGCTGGTGTTCGTGGTGCGCGGCCTGCCGCTGTTGATGGTGATCTTCTGGGCCTACTTCTTCCTGCCCAGCGTCACGGGCGTGAAGACCGACCAGTTCACCACCATGCTGATCGCGCTGGTGATCTTCGATGCCGCCTACCTCGCCGAGATCGTGCGCGCCGGCATCCAGGGCCTGCCGCGCGGGCAGATGGAAACCGCGCGCGCGCTCGGCCTGAGCTACTTCGGCGCGATGCGCCTCGTGGTGCTGCCGCAGGCGCTGCGCAGCATGCTGCCCTCGCTGGTGAACCAGTTCGTCTCGACCATCAAGGAGACCTCGCTGGGCTACATCATCGGGCTGGCCGAGGTGTCGTTCATCGCCACGCAGATCAACACGCAGGTGTTCACCAAGCCGGCGCAGATCTACCTGATCCTGGGCCTGACCTACTTCATCCTGTGCTTCGGCCTCTCGCGCTTCGCCTACTGGCTGGAGCGCCGGCTCGCGCGCCGCGGCCTTCCCGCCGCGACCCTCAAGGTGCCCGCATGATCGAACTCCAACAAGTCAACAAGTGGTACGGCAGCTACCACGCGCTGGTCGACGTGACCGAGACCATCCACAAGGGCGAGGTGGTCGTGGTGTGCGGGCCCTCGGGCTCGGGCAAGTCGACGCTGATCCGCACCTTCAACCGGCTGGAGCCGATCCAGTCGGGCCGCATCACGCTCGACGGGCAGGACATCCACGCGCCGGGCCTGGACGTGAACGCGTTCCGCTCGCGCATCGGCTTCGTCTTTCAGCAGTTCAACCTGTTCCCGCACCTCAGCGTGCTGCAGAACTGCACGATGGCGCCGATGCAGCTGCACGGCCTGTCGCGCAAGGAGGCCGACGCGCAGGCGATGGCGCTGCTGGAGCGCGTGGGCCTGACCAACAAGGCCAATGCCTGGCCCGGCGAACTGTCGGGCGGCCAGCAGCAGCGCGTGGCCATTGCGCGCGCGCTCGCCATGAAGCCGCCGCTGATGCTGTTCGACGAGCCCACCAGCGCGCTCGACCCCGAGATGGTCGGCGAGGTGCTGCTGGTGATGCGCGACCTCACGCGCGACGGCATGACCATGGTGTGCGTCACGCACGAGATGGGCTTCGCGCGCGAGGTGGCCGACCGCGTGCTCTTCATGGACCAGGGCCAGGTGCTCGAACGCGCCACGCCCGACGATTTCTTCAACCGCCCGCAGCACCCGCGTGCGCAGCAGTTCCTGTCCGACATCCGTTCGCCTTTTTCGAGAGACGCATGACCGACTCCTCCCTCCCCCTCATCGACGTCGCCCCGCTCGTGGCCGGCACGCCCGAACGCGCACGCGTGGCGGCGCAGATCGGCGACGCCTGCCGCGCGCACGGCTTCTTCTACGTCACGGGCCACGGTGTCGACGCCGCACTGATCCAGCGGCTCGAAGACCTGAGCCACCGCTTCTTCGACCTGCCCGAGGAAACCAAGATGCAATGGCGCATGGCCCTGGGCGGCCGGGCCTGGCGCGGCTTCTTCCCGCGCGGCGGCGAGCTGACCTCGGGCCGGCCCGACTGGAAAGAAGGCCTGTACCTGGGCACCGAGCTGCCCGCCGACCACCCGCTGGTGCAGGCGAAGACGCCGGTGCATGGGCCGAACCTCTTTCCCGACGTGCCGGATTTTCGCGAGACCATCCTCGCGTACATGGACGCCGTCACGCAGTTGGGCCACCGGCTCATGGAAGGCATCGCGCTGAGCCTCGGCCTGCCCGCGGACTACTTCGCGCAGCGCTACACGGGCGACCCGCTGATCCTGTTCCGCCTCTTCAACTACCCGACGCAGGCCGTGCCCGAAGGGCTGGACGTGCAATGGGGCGTGGGCGAGCACACCGACTACGGCCTGCTCACGATCCTGCACCAGGACACCGTGGGCGGCCTCGCGGTCCACACGCCGGGCGGCTGGATCGATGCGCCGCCGGTGCCCGGCGCCTTCGTCTGCAACATCGGCGACATGCTCGACCGCATGACCGGCGGGCTCTACAAGTCGACGCCGCACCGCGTGAAGCGCAACACCTCGGGCCGCGACCGGCTGTCGTTCCCGCTGTTCTTCGATCCGAACTTCGAAGCGCGCGTGCAGCGCATCGAAGGCCTGGCCGGTGCCGACGCGCTGGACGACAGCGCCGAGCGCTGGGACCGCGCCAACGTGCACGCCTTCAGCGGCCGCTACGGCGACTACCTGCTGGCCAAAGTGTCGAAGGTGTTCCCGCAGCTGCGGGACGAAGTGCTCTGAACTGAACAGGGGCCCTGACTTCGTCAGGGAAACCAGCGCGGCACGTGCGGCATCGCGTCGTGCAGCGAATCGAGCACATGAAAGGCCTGCGCGACGATCGCCTCGGGCGGGTGCTTGAGGTCGGGCACCACCACCACGCGCATGCCGGCGGCCAGCGCGGCCTTGGCGCCGTTCTCGCTGTCTTCGAAGGCGACGCAATCGGCAGGGTCCACGCCCAGGCGCTCGGCCGCGAGCCGGTACAGCGCCGGGTCGGGCTTGGCACGCGCGACCTCGTCGCCGCCCGCGAAGGCCTCGAAGTGATGGAGCACGTCGAGGCTGCCCAGGCAGGCCGCGATCTGGCCGCGCGTGGACGACGAGGCCACCGCGCAGCGCGTACCGCGACCACGCAAGGCGGTGAGCAACTCGGCCGCGCCGGGCTTGATGGGAAAGAGCGGCCGGGCGTCGCCGTCGGCGCGTTCCAGCTGCAGCGCGGCGGTCACCTGCGTCGCCGCATGCTGGTAGGCGGCCGGGCCGCCGAGCAGCGCCGCGAGGATCTGCTTGGACTCGCTCATGGCCAGCCCCACGCATTGCAGGTACTGGGCGTGCGAAAGCTCGACATCGAGCGTGCGGGCCGCGGCGATCCAGGCGGCCATGATGGGGCGCTCCGAATCGATCAGCAGCCCATCCATGTCAAAAATGGCGGCGGTGAACATCGAGGCGAATCCTAAGCGAGTGGTGCGGCGGCCATGAAAAAAGGGGCCATCGGCCCCTTGTTTCGAGAAACGGCAATGCTGCCGGTCAGTCCCGCGCCAGCGCCCGGTTCAGCCCCAGCGCCGCCAGCGTGCCGAGCGCGCCCGACAGCAGGTAGATGCTCACGAAGGCCAGGCCGAAGTGCGCCGACAGGCCCAGGGCGACCAGCGGGGCAAAGGCCGCGCCGATGAGCCAGGCCAGATCGGCCGTGAGGGCCGCTCCGACGTAGCGGTACTTGGGCGCGAAGTTGGAGGTCACGGCGCCGGCCGCCTGGCCGTACGACAGGCCCAGGAGCGCAAAGCCCAGCACGATGAAGATATCCTGGCCGATGCGTCCGCCGTCGAGCAGCGTGGGCGCAAAGCCGCTGAACACGGCGATCATGGCGGCCAGGCCGCCGAGCGTGAAGCGACGGCCGATGCGGTCGGCGATCAGGCCCGAGGCCACGATGCCGATGGCGCCGAACACCGCGCCGACCATCTGCACGATCAGGAACTCGGTGATCGACTGGTCGGAGTACAGCGAGATCCACGACAGCGGGAACACCGTGATCAGGTGGAACAGCGCGTAGCTGGCCAGCGCGGCGAACGCGCCGATCAGCAGGTTGGCGCCCTGCGAGCGGGTCAGCTCGACCACGCTGGTGGGCTGCAGCTCGCGCTCTTCGAGCAGGCGCGCGTACTCGTCGGTGGCCACCAGGCGCAGGCGCGCGAACAGCGCCACGACGTTGATGGCGAAGGCCACGTAGAAGGTGTAGCGCCAGCCCCAGTCGAGGAAGTCGGCCAGCGGCAAGCTCGAATACAGGTACGCGAACAGCGCGCTGGCCAGGAAGAAGCCCAGCGGTGCGCCCAGCTGACCCAGCATGGCGTACCAGCCGCGCTTGTTGGGCGGTGCGTTCAGCGCCAGCAGCGACGGCAGGCCGTCCCACGAGCCGCCCAGCGCCAGGCCCTGGGCAAAGCGGAAGATCGACAGCAGCACGATGGCCGTGAAGCCGATGCTCGCGTAGCCCGGCAGGAAGGCGATGCCGGCGGTGGAGGTGCCCAGCAGGAACAGCGCGATCGTCAGCTTGGTCTCGCGCCCGAAGCGCCGCTGGATCGCCATCGAGATCACGGTGCCGAAGGGGCGCGCGATGAAGGCGAACGAGAAGATCACGAAGGCCCAGAGCACGCCTTCCAGGCGCTGCTCGAAGGGGAAGAACACCGCCGGGAACACCAGCACCGAGGCGATGCCGTAGACGAAGAAGTCGAAATACTCGGAGGCGCGGCCGATGACCACGCCGACCGCGATCTCGCCCGGGGCGATGTGCGAATGGTCGGCGTCTGCGGCGCGGGCGCCGCCTTCGGTCGGGTGCGACACAGGCTGGGCGCCTGGTGGACTGATGCTGGACGTCGTCATCTTGCTAGCTGGCTGGCTGTAATTCGGGTGTCATGCCGGGGCACGACACAGGGGAAATTCTGGACACCCTGTAGCGTCTCACCGAATTGCGTTTACCGCCATAGGACAAAACGTCCAATAGGCGGAATCCCTTGGGCGGCGTAGATTGCAGGGTCATTTTTGCGCGGCCTTCGCACTTTCCTCTCCCGGCATGCACATCCTCAAGACCCTTCGCCGAGCACTTCTGCTGCTTTCCGCCATTTTCCTGGCGGGCTGCAACACGGTGCTGTTGAACCCCTCCGGCGATATCGCCAACCAGCAGGGACGCCTGATCGTCGTCTCCACGGTGCTGATGCTGATCATCATCATCCCGGTGATCGCCCTGACCATCTTCTTTGCCTGGCGCTATCGCCAGTCGAACAAGGAGGCCACCTACAGCCCCGACTGGGACCACTCCACGCAGCTCGAGCTGGCGATCTGGGCCGCGCCGCTCCTGATCATCATCGCGCTGGGCGCGATCACCTGGATCAGCACCCACACGCTGGACCCGTACCGCCCGCTGAGCCGCCTGGACGCGCAGCGCCCGATTCCCGCCGAAACCAAGCCGCTGGTGGTCGAGGTGGTGGCGCTGGACTGGAAGTGGCTCTTCATCTACCCCGAGCAGGGCATCGCCACGGTGAACGAGCTGGCCGCCCCGGTGGACCGCCCGATCAGCTTCAAGATCACGGCCTCGTCGGTCATGAACTCCTTCTTCATCCCCGCGCTGGCCGGCCAGATCTATGCCATGCCGGGCATGGAGACCAAGCTGCACGCGGTGATCAACAAGCCGGGCGAGTTCGACGGTTTCTCCGCCAACTACAGCGGCGCGGGCTTCTCGGGCATGCGCTTCAAGTTCCACGGCCTGAGCCATGACGGCTTCGACCAGTGGGTGGCCAAGGTCAAGACCGGCAAAGAAGGCGAACTGACCCGCGAGCAGTACAAGAAGCTCGAAGTGCCGAGCGAGCGCGAGCCCGTGCGCCACTACGCCGCGGTCGACCCCGCCCTGTACGACGCCATCCTGAACCTGTGCGTCGACCGCAACAAGATGTGCATGAAGGAAATGATGGCCATCGACGCCGACGGCGGCCTGGGCAAGCCCGGCGCCTTCAACGTCGCCACCAAGCAGGCCTGGCAGGCCGACTCCCTCGACACGCCCAAGCGCAAGTACGTCACCGCGATGTGCACCACCGAAGACTAAGATGTTGCAGAACCTAGACCTGACGAAGCTCGTCTTCGGCCGCCTCTCCTGGGAGGCGATTCCCCTTCACGAGCCGATCCTGCTCGTGACCTTCGCGGCCGTGATCCTGGGCGGCCTGGCGCTGCTGGGCGCCGTGACCTACTTCAAGCTGTGGGGCACCTTGTGGCGCGACTGGATCACCAGCATCGACCACAAGAAGATCGGCATCATGTACATCATCCTGGGCCTGGTGATGCTGCTGCGCGGCTTCGCCGACGCACTGATGATGCGGGCCCAGCAGGCCGTCGCCTTCGGCGACAACGCGGGCTTTCTGCCGCCGCACCACTACGACCAGATCTTCACCGCCCACGGCGTGATCATGATCTTCTTCGTGGCGATGCCGCTGGTCACGGGCCTCATGAACTTCGTGGTGCCGCTGCAGATCGGTGCGCGCGACGTGGCCTTCCCGTTCCTGAACAACTTCAGCTTCTGGATGACCACCTTCGGCGCCGGCCTCGTGATGGCCTCGCTGTTCGTGGGCGAGTTCGCCAAGACCGGCTGGCTGGCGTACCCGCCGCTGTCGGGCATCCTGTTCAGTCCTGACGTGGGGGTCGATTACTACATCTGGTCCTTGCAGATCGCGGGGGTCGGCACACTGCTCTCGGGCGTGAACCTGCTGGCCACCATCGTGAAGATGCGCGCGCCCGGCATGACCATGATGAAGATGCCCGTCTTCACCTGGACCGCCCTGTGCACCAACGTGCTGATCGTGGCTGCCTTCCCGGTGCTCACGGCCGTGCTGGCCCTGCTGTCGCTGGACCGTTATGTCGGCACCAACTTCTTCACGAACGACATGGGCGGCAACGCCATGATGTACGTGAACCTGATCTGGATCTGGGGCCACCCCGAGGTGTACATCCTGATCCTGCCGGCCTTCGGCATCTTCTCGGAAGTGGTCTCCACCTTCTCGGGCAAGCGCCTGTTCGGCTACGCCTCGATGGTGTACGCCACGGTCGTGATCACGATCCTGTCGTACCTCGTGTGGCTGCACCACTTCTTCACCATGGGCTCCGGCGCCAGCGTGAACTCGTTCTTCGGCATCACGACGATGATCATCTCGATCCCCACGGGCGCGAAGATCTTCAACTGGCTGTTCACCATGTACCGCGGCCGCATCCGTTTCGAGCTGCCCATGATGTGGACCATCGGCTTCATGATCACCTTCGTGATCGGCGGCATGACCGGCGTGCTGCTGGCCGTGCCCCCGGCCGACTTCGTGCTGCACAACAGCCTGTTCCTGATTGCCCACTTCCACAACGTGATCATCGGCGGCGTGCTGTTCGGCATGCTGGCGGGCATCACCTACTGGTTCCCGAAGGCCTTCGGCTACAAGCTCGATCCGTTCTGGGGCAAGTGCTCGTTCTGGTTCTGGATCGTCGGCTTCTGGATGGCCTTCATGCCGCTGTACATCCTGGGCCTGATGGGCGTCACCCGCCGCATGAGCCACTTCCAGGACATGTCGCTGCAGATCTGGTTCCAGGTCGCCGCCGTCGGCGCTGTGCTGATCGCCCTGGGCATCGCCTCGTTCCTGATCCAGCTGGTGGTGAGCTTCATCCGCCGCGAGTCGCTGCGCGACACCACGGGCGACCCGTGGAACGGCCGCACGCTGGAGTGGTCGACCTCGTCGCCGCCGCCGGCCTACAACTTCGCGTTCACGCCGCGCGTGCATGACAACGACGCCTGGACCGACATGAAGGCCCGCGGCTACCAGCGTCCGCTGGACGGCTTCAGCCCCGTGCACATGCCCAAGAACACGGCCGCCGGCTTCGTCATCGCGGCGCTGAGCGCGGTGTGCGGCTTTGCCCTGATCTGGCAGATGTGGCTCGTGGCCGGCATCGGCTTCGTGGCCATGATGGTCGCGATCATCGCCCACACCTTCAACTACAAGCGCGACTACTACATCCCCGCGGAAGAAGTCGTTCGCACCGAAGAAGCACGCACGCGCCTGCTGGCCACCGCCCATGTCTGATACCACCGCCCTCCCCTCCCGGAACGCGAACGCACCCGCGTTCGACCTGTTCCACGTCCGCAACGAGGACCACCACCCCGAGAACGGCACGCTGCTGGGCTTCTGGCTCTACCTGATGAGCGACTGCCTCATCTTCGCCTGCCTGTTCGCGGTGTACGGCGTGCTGGGCCGCAGCTACGCGGCCGGCCCCTCGGGCGCCGACCTGTTCGACCTGCCGCTGGTGGCGATGAACACCTCGCTGCTGCTGCTGTCGTCGATCACCTACGGCTTCGCCATGCTCGAGATGCAGCGCAAGCGCATGGGCGGCGTGCTGCTGTGGCTGGGCATCACGGGCCTCCTGGGCCTGGGCTTCATCGGCCTGGAGCTGTACGAGTTCGCGCACCTGCTGCACGAAGGCGCCGGCCCGCAGCGCAGCGCCTTCCTGTCGTCGTTCTTCGCGCTGGTGGGCACGCACGGCCTGCACGTGAGCTTCGGCATCATCTGGCTCGTCGTGCTGATGGTCCAGCTGCCCAAGCACGGCTTCACCGCCGCCAACCGCCGCCGCCTGATGTGCCTGTCGATGTTCTGGCACTTCCTGGACGTCGTGTGGATCGGCGTCTTCACCTTTGTCTACCTCATGGGATCGATGGCATGAGCGCCCCCGCACACACCGCCACCGCCGCACACGGCCACGGCCACGGCGCACACGACAGCCACGGCCACGGCGACCACCACGACGACGGCCCCGTCAGCCACAGCACCTTCAAGGGCTACATGACCGGCTTCGTGCTGGCCGTGATCCTGACCGCGATCCCGTTCTGGCTCGTGATGGGCAAGGTGATCGCCAACCCGAGCACCACCGCCCTCGTCATCCTCGGCTTCGCCGTGGTGCAGATCGTGGTCCACATGGTGTACTTCCTGCACATGGACGCCAAGTCCGAAGGCGGCTGGAACATGCTGGCGCTGATCTTCACGCTGGTGCTCGTGGTCATCACGCTGGCCGGCTCGCTGTGGGTCATGTATCACATGAACACCAACATGATGCCGGCCATGGTCCACGACATGAAGAACATGCCCTGATGGCCTCGGCCGCCCGCCCGCGCTCCGTTGTCACGCGTGCGGCGCTGGCGGTCTGCGCCCTCCTCGCCTTTGCCGGCTTTCTTGCGCTCGGCACCTGGCAGGTCGAGCGCAGGGCCTGGAAGCTCGATCTTATCGCCCGCGTCGACCAGCGCGTGCACGCCCTGGCCGCCGACGCGCCGGCGCGATCCGAATGGCCCACGGTCAACGCGGCCAACGACGAATACCGGCACGTGCGCCTTCGCGGCACGTTCCTCCATGACAAGGAAGCGCTGGTGCAGGCCAGCACCCGGCTCGGTGCCGGCTTCTGGGTGCTGACCCCGCTGCGCACCGCCGACGGTAGCGTCGTGCTCGTCAACCGCGGCTTCGTGCCGCCCGAGGCACGCGAACGCGCGGCGCGCACCGCGCCCGAGCCCCAGGGCGACACCACCGTGGCCGGCCTGCTGCGCCTCACCGAACCCAAGGGCGGCTTCCTGCGCACGAACGACCCCGCGGCCGACCGCTGGTTCTCGCGCGACGTGCAGGCCATTGCCGCCGCGCGCGGCCTGGCGGACGTGGCGCCGTACTTCGTCGATGCCGAGGCCGGGCCCGCGCCCGCACAGGCCGCGCCCACGTGGCCGGCGGGCGGCCTCACCGTCATCGCCTTCCCCAACAGCCACCTCGTCTACGCCCTCACCTGGTACGGGCTGGCGCTGATGGTGCTCGGCGCCTACGGGTTCGTGTGGCGCGACGACCGGCGCCGACGGGCATCGCAAGACGGTAGCGGCGAAAATGCACCGCATGCCGACGCCGCACGCCCCGACCCCGCCGATGCCCGCCGCGACTGACAAGCTCGTCGCGGTGGCCGGCGAGCTGCACGCCCCGCGCGCGGGCGTCGCGAGCCTGGACAACGCCATCGGCCACCAGAACATGCAGCAGCTGATCCAGCTGCGCTGGTTCGCCGTGGTCGGGCAGGTGGCCACCATCCTCGTGGTGCACTACGGCTTCGGCATCCGCCTGCCGCTGAACCACATGCTGCAGGTGCTCACCTGCCTCGCGCTGTTCAACATGGTGAGCCTGCTGCGCCTGCGCATCCATGGCCGCGTGACCAACGAAGAGCTGTTCGTCGCGCTGCTGGTCGACGTGGCCACGCTCACGGCCCAGCTGTACCTCAGCGGCGGCGCCACCAACCCCTTCGTCTTCCTGTACCTGCTGCAGGTGATCCTGGGCGCGGTGCTGCTCAAGGCCTGGTCGACCTGGACCATCGTGGTCATCACCGGCCTGTGCTTCGCGGGCCTGGCGCTGTTCTCGCGCCCGCTGCCCTTGCCGCTGGACCACGACCGCGGCCTGTGGAGCCCCTACGTGCAGGGCATGCTGGTGTGCTTCGCGCTCAACGCGGCGCTGCTGGTGGTCTTCATCACGCGCATCAGCCGCAACCTGCGCGTGCGCGACGCGCGGCTGGCCGACCTGCGCCAGCGCGCCTCCGAAGAAGAACACATCGTGCGCATGGGCCTGCTGGCCTCCGGCGCGGCGCACGAGCTGGGCACGCCGCTGGCCACGCTGGCCGTGATCCTGGGCGACTGGCGCCGGCTGCCGCACTTCAGTTCCGACCCCGAGCTGCTGCAGGAAGTGGCCGAGATGGAAGTGCAGATCCAGCGCTGCAAGAGCATCGTCAGCGGCATCCTGCTGTCGGCCGGCGAGACGCGCGGCGAGTCGTCCGAAGAGACCACCGTGCGCACCTTCCTGGACGACCTGGTCGAAGAATGGCGCACCACGCGCCCGGTCGAGGAGTTCGACTACGAGAACCTGTTCGGGCAGGACCTGCCCATGGTGTCCGACTCGGCCATCAAGCAGATGGTGTGCAACGTGCTCGACAACGCGCTCGAGGCCTCGCCGCACTGGCTGCGCCTGGAAGCCACGCACGACGCCGACGCGCTCACCATCACCGTCACCGACGCGGGCCCCGGCTTCATGCCGGCCATCCTCGCGGAGTTCGGCAAGCCCTACCAGTCGAGCAAGGGCCGACCCGGCGGCGGGCTGGGCCTGTTCCTGGTGGTGAACGTGGCGCGCACCCTGGGCGGACGCGTCGCCGTGCGCAACCGCCCCGAGGGCGGCGCCATCGTGACCATCACGCTGCCGCTGGCGGCCATCGTGCTCGAAGAGGACGAAGACGACGCCGCCACCGCCCTCGCGGACACCGCCGCCCCCAAGGCC
>NZ_JBWKXQ010000039.1:0-61917 GCF_059423125.1 Variovorax sp. GW531-E2
TCGACATCGACGAGGTCAATGCTCGACTGAACGCCCGCGAGTGAGCGCGTCAATAACGGTCACCGTCGGACTATTACTAATCAACTGACTTCGCCACGGCCCTTCGCTCCCGCTGCCGTGGCCGTGCTTGCGGTCGAAAACTCGATGTATGGTGTAGCTCCATGCAGAAACCGCGTTGGCCCCGGCGCGCTTGATCGAGAAGGGCTGCGGCCTGTGGGTCTTGGCTAATTCGCTACTCCGAGCATCCGCGCCACCGTTGATGGCTGCTGTTGGCGATGTGACGCTGTAGGTCAACGAGGAGTGCGAGTTGCTCGGCATCTGCAACGGCGTCAACATCGTGGCGCTAGGCGAGTGCGGCATGACCACACTTGACATAAACGCCTCCACTCGACCGCGTGTACAAGCTCGTCATCGCCGGAGTGGAGCAGCTTTCGCTGCGGTCTTCACGCTGCCCAGATGCTCAGGTTGAACATCTGGGCAGGATCTGACTGGCTAACTTCTGTGCTCGGCAAGTTTGCCGAGCTAGCTTTCTGCCCGTTCCCGAGACTCGCCAAATTCGCCGCCTCCGTCGCGCGCTACTCTTCGCTGAGATAGCGCCGATGCAGGTTCAGGCTAAGGTGAAAACGTGGACTAGCTAGTCCTCTAGCTTGTCTCCCACGTCGTCTATCTTGTCGCCCAGTTCGTCTATCTTGTCCGCCACTGTCTCGATGGCACTCACGGCTTGCTGCACGTACATCGAAACGGTTGTGACTTCGGAGCTCACGTCGTTGAGGATCAGCTGGCTGTAGACCGAGTCCAGTTTGTCGACAACGTCTTGCAGAGCCGAGAGCTTCCGGTTGTTCAGACCGATCAAGGCATCGTTCTGTTCAACGATGCGACGCAACAGTTCTTCCATGTCCTACTCCTTGTATGCGGAGCATGGACGATAGCGTATGCCTCGAAAAGTGGTGTTTTGGCGCTTGCCCCCGCCGTCGTTGACGGTTATGAAGGTCGGCCCTTGGTCTTGATGTCAGGCATAAACACGCCGAGGGAGGACGACCCTCGCGAGCCAGCTTGCATGATGACTGGAAGAGAGCATCCACTCCATCATGCATAACAGCTTCGTGGAGTACCGGTTTGCGAAGCTTGACGCTACCGAGGCCGTTGAAGCGAGAGTCTCGTCTGGGAAGTTTCTCGAGCGTGAGGATTGCTCTCCAGAGTTCATGAAAAAGATATCGTTGGTGCTCTCAACTCGAGGCGAATCCTGAGAAAGGAAAAAGGATTCTTGAAGTAGTGCTTTTCGATTGACTGATTGGCACCAGGGATCTGAGCCGACATGTCGTGTTTGCACTATGGTGGCGAGGATGGGGGGCGATTTGATGCATGTTCTGTGAACTGCGATCGGGGCAAGGCATTTGCCCCTCCACCCACCCTACCTCCCCGACCCATACCGCCGCACCAGAATGCGCGTCCCACTCGCCGCCTCAAACTGCTGCCAGGCCAGCACCGCATTCCCCACTTCATTCATCGCCAGGTCCGGCGAAGTCGCAATCTCGTCCGTGCCCTCCTGAGCCACAGGCGTCCCCCAGCCATCCGCCAGCGTGTGCCGGGCCGCGTACAGATCGCTCGTCCCCACCCCATTCGCCTGTGCCCACGCCACCAGCGCATTGGTCGCATCGTCCACACCCAACGCAGGCAAGCTCGCCAGCGCCTGCGAAGCCGCTGCCCGCACCACACGGTCCGCGCTGAACGCCGCCCCCGGTGCCGCCGTCGCCGCCATGAGCGCGTTGTCCAGCCGCCCCCAGCTCACGACCGCCGCACCCGCCGCATTCATGCGCAGCACGGGCGTGCTCAACAGCGCCTGCGTGGCGACGAACGGTGCGCCCACGCGCGCGGTGCTGCTCTGCCATGCCCCCGCCGAGAAGCGCTTGAACCACACGGCGCTCTCCCACTGGTTGCTGCCGCCGGGCAGGTCGGCCTGGCCCCAAGCGAGCAGGGCGTTGCCGGCGGCGTCGATCGCCAGGTCGTGGGCGCCGATGGAGTGGCCGGTGCCGGTGTCGGGCACGAGTTCGGTGGCGGTGGTCCAGGTGCCGCTTGCGTTGGCGCGGTTGGTCCAGAGCGAGGCGCTGCTGCCGTCGGAGCGCTTCCACACGGCGACCGATTCGCCGGACGCGGCGACCACGACGGCCGGGTCGCCGTCGACGCTGCCCACGGCCTCGTTGGTCTCGATGAGCGCAGCGGTGCCCCAGCCGCCGGCCGGGGTGTAGCGGTTGGCGTAGATGCTGAAGCGCGTGGCCGGGCCGATCTGCGACCACACGGCGACGGCGTTGCCATTGGCGTCGATGCCCACGCTGGCGTTTCCGACGATGCCGGTGCCGGTTTCCAGCAGCGCGGGGCTGCCCCAGCCGCCCGCGGGGTCGACGGGCAGCGCCCACAGGTCGTAGCCGGTCACGGAACTCAGCTGGGTCCACAGCACGACGGCGCGGCCGCTGGGCTTGTCGATGGCGATACGGATGTCGCGCACGCCGCCGGCGTTGGCCTCGAGGCGCTGCGGTGCGGTCCAGCCGCTGCCGGGCAGGTAGCGGCTGCCCCACAACCGATCCACCTGGGGGTTGCCTTCGATCTGGCGCCACACGACCAGCGCGCGCCCCTGCGCATCGATCGCAGTCTTCGGCAGGCTGGCGCCGCCGGCCGACAGCGCCGACGCATCGCCCCAGCCGATCACCGGCGGTGCGGCGACGAAGGTGGCCGTCACGTCGAGCGCGGCATCCATCCGCACGGTGCAGGTGCTGGCGTTGCCGCTGCATGCACCGCCCCAGTTGCCGAGCACCTGTCCCGCGGCCGGTGTGGCTGCGAGGACGACCTCGGTGCCCGCATTGAAATCCGCACTGCAGCGGTCGGTGCAGTCGATGCCCGCGGGTTGCGATCCGACGCGTCCGTTGCCGGTGATGCCGACCTCCAGGCGATGCGTCACTGCCGCCGGCGGGGGCGCGGGCGGAAAGACGCCCAGGGGCGGCAACGCGCCGCCGCCCGATCCCCCGCCACTACCTCCGCAGGCCGCCAGCAGGGCCAGCACCCCTGCGCACACCATCCACCGTCCGTAGCTGCTCGTCTTCGTCATGTCTGTGTTCCTCCTCATCCGCTGGCGCCGGGGCCCGGCGCCTTCTGTGCTTGCTTGTTCGTTCAAGAGGGGCGGATCGTAGGGACGGCTGCCCGTGTGGCCCATAGCACCTTCGGGCACCTGCCCGAAGGTGCTATGGGCCGCTGCAAGGTGTCCCGATAGGCTCCCTGCATGACCTCTTCACGAACGCTCTTCTGCCTGCCCTGGCTTCTCATCGCTGCTGTTTTGGCGGGTGGCTGCGCTTCGCATGCCGTGACCGACGACGCCATCGTCACGAACACCTCGCGTGCGTTGGGCCTGCCGCCGCAGGCGTTCACGATCTCGAACCGGGCCGACAGCGGTGTGCAGACGACCTTCCAGGCCCGCACCGACGGCGGGCGGGTCTACAGCTGCTACGTGGAGGGTTCGGTGTCGGTGGTCGGCCGGGTGGTCAGCGATGCCATCTGCCAGGAGATGCGCCAGAGCGACGCACCCGCGTCCGCACGTCGTCCTGCCACGCGGCCGGCGACCGCCCCCGCGCCGGCCTGCAATGCGCTGCTGCGCGCGGCCGGTCGTTGCAACTGAGGCTTCGCGACAGCCGGCGTGGCACCGACGCGCCGGCGTGGACAACAATGGCGCCCTACGAGGAGAGGGCGCGGGCCGGGCCCGCACCCGAGGATCACGGCACCATGAAACTCCTGCTTGTCGACGATCACCCGCTGTTCGGTGTCGGCTTTGCGCATGCGCTGACGCACGCCCGCCCCGACTTCGAAGTGCAGACCGCGCTCTCGCTGGCCGAGGGCGTGGCGCGCGCCTCGCAATGCGCGCCCGACATCGTGCTGATCGACTACCGCCTGGGCGGTGAAGACGGCCTCGAAGGCCTGCGCCTCTTCGGCGCCCGGCATCCCCTCGTGTCGCGCCTGATGATCTCGGGCGATGAAGAACCCGCACTCGCCGCACGCGCACGCGCTGCGGGTGCGGCCGGCTTCATCGGCAAGTCGCGCTCGGTGGCGCACATCGCAGCGGCGCTGGACGAGGTGGCCGCGGGCGGCGAGTCTTTCGACGTGCTGACCTCGCGCACCGGCCTGCCGGTCGCGAGCCTCACGCCGCGCCAGCTCGAAGTGCTGCTGCTGGTGGCGCAGGGCCGCCAGAACAAGCAGATCGCCGCCGAACTGGCGATCGCGGAGCGCACGGTCAAGCTCCACATCACGGCGCTGCTCGACACGATGGATGCGCGCAACCGCACCCACCTGCTGGTCCAGGCGCGGCGCGCGGGGCTGCTGCTGGAGCCACGATGAAGCCTTCGGGGCCTGCCGCTCTCGCATCGCCGCTGAAAGCGCCGCGCGACCCCGGTGTGCGTGGCCTCATCGTCGCGTGCCTGCGCTTCTCGGACCTCCAGCTCCAGCAGGTCGAGCAGATGATCCGGACCACGCCGTGGGCGTGGATGCTGGCTGCGCTCGGCGGGTACCTGTGCTATCGCGAATACGCGACGGGCGCGGACGGCGCGCGCATGCAGGCGTGGTTCGCCGTCTACTGCTTCCTCGTGGCCGTGCGGGGCGGCATCTGGGTGGCATGGGCGCTGCGACCCGGCCTTCGATCGAACCTCGCGGCGATGGCACTGCCCCTCATGGCCAGCAGCCAGAGCCTGGCCTTGTCGTGGGGCGTCTTGTGCGTCCTGCTGCAGAACGACGGGCCGGCGCAGGCCGAGGCCATCCTTCACATCACGATGGTCACCGTCTCGCTCGGCGGCGCGATCCGGCTCTCGACGATGGAGCGGTCGGCCATCGTCTATGTGGGTCTCATCCTCGGCCCGCTGGTGCTGCGCGACATCTGGTTCGGCGGCAGCTACCACTTGGCCATGGCGATGATCGTGACGCTGATCGGCGTCTACACGCTGCTGAGTTCCCGGGAGCTCTCGCGCGCGCTGCACGAGATCCAGGCGCAGCGCCGGCGCAATGCCGAACTGGTGACCGCGCTGAGCGCCGAAAACGAGCGCAGCCGTTCGGCCCGACAGACCGCCGAAGAAGCCGTGGCGGCACGCATGCGTTTTTTTGCCTCGGCCAATCACGACCTGCGCCAGCCGCTCAACGCGATGGCGCTGCTGGCGCAGACGCTGCACACGGTCAGCACACAGCCGCAGGTGCAGGCGCTCTCCGAGCAGCTGGTGGCCTGCGCCGACGGCATGACCGACGTGGTGGACGATCTGCTCGACATCACGCGCGCCGATGCCGGGTCGATCAACCCACAGTGGTCGCTCTTCGCCATCGACGCGCTGCTGCGCGACTGCTGCCGGCCGCACCAGGCCGTGGCCGCGGCCAAGGGGCTGACGTTCGAACTGGCCATCGACCCCGCCACCGTCCGCAGCGACCGCGCCTTGCTCACGCGTGTCGTCACCAACCTGCTGGCGAACGCCATCCGCTACACGCACCAGGGCACCGTGCGGATCGGTGGCCGGGTCGACAACGGCCGGCTGAGCCTGACCATCGAAGACACGGGCATCGGCATCGCGCCCGAGCACCTGCCGCACGTCTTCGACGAGTTCTATCAAATCGATAACCCCGCGCGCGACCGCCGCCTGGGCTACGGCCTGGGCCTCGCGACCGTGAAGCGATTGAGCGAACTGCTCGACCTGCGCGTGACCGTGCGCTCGCAGCCGGGGCAGGGCAGCGTGTTCGACGTGCAGGTGCCGTTGGCCGATGCGGCCGAGAGCGATCGGGCGGACGATGCCGAACGGCTCGCCGCGTCACCGACCGCCGCATTGGCCGCGCGCGTGCTCGTGCTCGACGACGACCAGAGTTCGTTGCAGGCGCTTCAGGGGCTGCTGGCTTCCTGGGGCACGGAGGTCCGCGCCGCGAGCGACATGGCGGGCGCGCTGGCGTGCCTGCAGGCGGGCTTCCGGCCCGATGCGCTGGTGGTGGACCTGCGGCTCGGCCTGCAGGCGAGTGGCCTGCAGGCCATCGCGGACCTGCGCCTTGCGTTGAACGAAGCCGACCTGCCTGCGTTGATCGTGACCGGCGACGTCGGCGGCGATTCGCTGGCGGCGGCACGCGAGGTCGGCCTGCCGGTGCTCGTCAAGCCGGTGCGGCCCTCGCAGCTTCGCGCCTTCCTGGGCCATGCGCAGGCCTGGAGGCGGACTGGCGTCTCGAGCGAGTAGTTGCAAGCCCCGGGCGACTCGCTTCGCGCCGGGACTCATCCTCCCCATCCATTGCCCCGCCCGGTCAAGGTGCGGCGTGTTCGATGGCGCGGGAAAACACCGAGAGCGCGTTCGTTGACTGGCCCACCCGCAATCCCTAAAGTTCACCCATCTGATCAATTGAGCAGTTGAAGATCAAATGTTCACAAAATACACGACATGGACCCCGAACTGAGTCTTTCCATCCGCGCCGCATGGCTGGCCTATGTGGGCGGCCACACGCAGGAGCAGATCGCCGAGCGCCTCGGCGTGTCGCGCGTCAAGGTGCAGCGGCTGATCGCCTCGGCCATGCAGAGCGGGCTGATCAAGTTCTTCGTGGAAGGTGTGCCGGCCGAATGCATGGCGCTCGAAGACAAGCTGGTGGAAGCCTTCGGCCTGAAGCGCTGCGTGGTCGTCCCGACCACGCAGGCCGACCTGGACGATGCCATCGATGCGATCCCCGCGCTGGCAGTGGCTGCCGCGCGCCAGCTGACCCGTGTCCTCGACGCCGGCGAGGTGCGCACCATCGGTGTGGGCCACGGTCGCACGCTGGCTGCGATGGTCGAGCGGATGCCCGCGGCGAATCGCAAGGACACGCGCTTCATCTCGCTCCTGGGCAGCCTGACGCGCCGCTCCGCCGCGAACCCGTTCGACCTGATTGCCAAGCTGGCCGAACGCACGGGTGGCGAGTGCTACTTCATGCCGGTGCCGTTCCTGGCCGACAGCCGGGCCGACGCTCAGGTGCTGCGCGCCCAGCGTGGCGTGCAGCACGTGCTCGAGCTCGTGCGCGAGTGCCAGCTCTGCGTCGTTGGTGTCGGTGACCTGGGGCCGGACACCCATCTGCTGCGCACCCAGTCGGTCACGGCCAAGGAGCTGGCGGCGCTGCGCAAGGCGGGGGCGGTCGGCGAACTCGCCGGCTGTTTCGTGGCGTCGAACGGCGAACCGGTGAAGTGCGAGATGAACGAACGCGCGGTCGGTGCGTCGCTGGACGACCTGCGCGGGCGCGACGTGCTCGCGGTGGCCGGTGGCACGTACAAGGCCGAGGCGATCTGCGCGGTGCTCAACACCGGCCTGATCACCGAGCTGATCGTCGACGAGGCGACCGCGCAGCTGTGCCTGCGCCATCAGGCCAGTCAGCGCCGCTGACCGGGCCGCCATCTTCCGGCCGTCGGAGTCGGTGCCCCTAGAGCGCCAACGTCGACCGGAGCAGACAGGTTCAAGAAGATCAACAGGGAGGAGGTTCGCATGGGCGCCCAGCTCGAAATTTCCGCGCGCAGACCGTTCCGTCTGCGGACGTCGGCCTGCGTGTGGACGGCGGTGCTCCTGCTGCTGTGCGTGGCGATGGCGCTGGACACCAAGGCGGTCCGCATCGGCTCCAGCGAAGACGCACGGGTCGACGCGTTCTCGGCCGAGGCCTACGGCAAGAAGGCATTCGCACCCATTCGGGCCCTGATCGAAAAGGCGGCTGTCGACGCCCCGGTGCTGGCGCAGGCCCTCGCAGCGGACAAGGCGGCCGCGGGCGAAATGTACGGCAAGCCCGGAAGCGTCGGGCCGATCTTCCCGGTCCGGTTCACCGGGACCGTCGGCGAGGGCCGTGCGGGCATCTTCACGGTGGCGGTCGACGGCCTGCCGCAGGGGCTGCAGCTTCGCGTGCAGACCGGGCCGGCCCTCAACGGCACCGAGATGCGCGACGCCACGGGCACGGTGGCCTTCGGCCAGTTCACCAACCAGATCGACTACCAGGACGCGGGCTCGGCACTGAACAACGAGGTCAAGGCGCAGGTGCTCGGCACGCTCGACCGCGACACGCTCACCGGCAAGAAGGTCGACGTCGTCGGTGTGTTCCAGTTCATCAATCCGTCGAGCTGGCTCGTCACGCCCGTGCGGCTGGGCGTGCAATGAGCGCCGCTGGCATCGCCCGTCATCCCGACAGCGCGATCGTGCTGTCGGCGCGGAACATCGCCAAGTCGTACGGCAGCGTGCAGGCGCTCAAGGGCGTGAACTTCGACATCCACCGCGGACAGGTCACGACGCTGTTCGGTGAAAACGGCGCCGGCAAGTCCACGCTGATGAAGATCCTCTCGGGCGTGGTCACGCCCACGTCGGGCGACATCGTGCTCGACGGCGTGCCGGTGGTCCTGGCGTCGGCTGCCGACGCACGCGAACGCGGCATCTCCATCATTCACCAGGAGCTGAGCCTGGCACCGAACCTCTCGGTGCGCGACAACGTCTTCATGGGCCGCGAGCTGCACACCGTCACCGGCGTCGACTTTGCCGAAGAGGCGCGACGCACGCGGGCGCTGATGGCAGAGCTCGAGGAAGCGATCGATCCGTTGACCTTGGTCGAAGACCTGCGCCTCGGGCAGCAGCAGATCGTCGAGATCGCGCGTGCGCTGTCGGTCAACAGCCGCATCCTGATCATGGACGAGCCCACGTCGGCGCTCTCGGCGACGGAGGTGGAGGCGCTGTTCAAGGTGATCCGCGACCTCACGGCGCGAGGGGTGTCGATCGTCTACATCTCGCACCACCTGGAGGAGGCGCTGCAGATCACCGACCACGCGGTGGTGCTGCGCGACGGTGCCATGACCGCCAAGGCGCCGCGTGCCGAGATCGATCTCGAATGGATCGTGCGCCACATGGTCGGCGAGAACTTCGATCTCGGCAGCCCACCCGGCGGCTACGACTTCGGCGAAGTCGCGCTGGCCATCGAGGACGCCGTCCTCACCGAAAGCTCCGGCGCCGACGTCGTCGACCATGTGTCGCTCGACGTGCGGGCGGGCGAAATCGTCTGCATCTACGGGTTGATGGGCGCGGGTCGTACCGAGCTGCTGGAGGCCGTGGCCGGCCGGTGCGCACTCGACGGCGGGCGTGTGCTGCTCGAAGGGCGGGACGTGTCGAGGCTGAGCATCGCGCAGCGCATCGCCAAGGGCCTCGCGCTGGTGCCCGAAGACCGCCAGCGCGACGGCCTCGTGCAGACGATGACCGTCGGCCAGAACCTCTCGCTGGCCAGCATCGGCGCCTTCGTTCGCGGGTGCTTCACATCGCCGGCCCGGGAACGTGCATGCGTCGACGAATCGATCCGGCGCGTCACCGTCAAGACCAGCGGCGGCCAGGCGGCCATCGGATCGCTGTCGGGCGGGAACCAGCAGAAGGTGGTCATCGGAAAGATGCTCGCCACGCACCCGAAAGTCCTGCTGCTCGACGAGCCGAGCCGGGGCATCGACGTCGGCGCCAAGGCCGAGGTGTTCCGCCTGCTCGCCGAGCGCGCGCGGCAGGGCCTCGCGGTCGTGTTCTCGACCTCGGAGGTGAGCGAATGCCTGGGCGTCGCGCACCGGATCGTGGTCATGCGACGGGGGCGGATCTCGGCCCAGTTCGGCGCCGACGCCACCAAAGAAATGATCATGGCCGCCTCGGGCGAAGCCATGGTTGCCTGAATGAAGCCTTCCGAGCGGACATCACCATGAGCGAAGCCCCATCTCCAGCCCTGCCTTCCCGCTCTGCCAACGGCGGAGGCGGCGGCATCGACATCGTTCGCCTGCTGCTCGAAGGGCGCGCCTTCTTCGCGCTGATCGCGATCGTGGCCGTGTTCTCGTTGCTGTCGCCCGTGTACTTCTCGACCGGCAACTTCCTGATCATGTCGTCGCACGTCGCCATCTTCGGGCTGCTGGCCATCGGCATGCTGATCGTGATCCTCACCGGTGGCATCGATTTGTCGGTCGGGTCGACCCTCGGCCTGTGCGGGGTCGTCGCCGGCTACCTGATGCAGGGCGTCACGATCGACGCGCTCGGCCTGGTGCTCTACCCGCCGGTCTGGGTCGTGGTGGTGCTGACCTGCGCACTGGGTGCCTTCGTCGGGGCCGTCAACGGCGTGCTGATCGCCTTCTTCAAGGTGCCGGCTTTCGTGGCCACGCTGGGCGTGCTGTACGTCGCGCGCGGCGTGGCGCTGCTGATCACCAACGGGCTGACCTTCAACAACCTCGGCGGCCGGCCCGAGTTGGGCAACACGGGCTTCAACTGGCTCGGCTTCGACCAGGTCCTGGGCATGCCGGTCGGCGTGCTGGTCCTTGCCATGGTCGCGGTGGTGGCGGCCGTGCTGCTCAACCGCACGGCCTTCGGGCGCTGGGTGTATGCGAGCGGCGGCAACGCGCGGGCGGCCGAGCTGTCGGGCGTGCCCGTGCGATTCACGACCGTCACCGTCTACGTGCTGTCCGGTGTCTGCGCGGCCATTGCGGGGCTGGTCCTGTCGTCGCAACTGACTTCGGCCGGCCCGACGGCGGGCAGCACCTACGAGCTCACCGCGATCGCCGCCGTCGTGGTGGGCGGCGCGGCGCTCACCGGAGGGCGAGGCAACGTGCGCGGCACGCTGCTCGGCGCCTTCGTCATCGGCTTCCTGTCCGATGGGCTCGTGATCATCGGCGTGTCCTCCTACTGGCAGACCGTCTTCACGGGCGCCGTGATCGTGCTCGCGGTGCTGTTGAACGCCATCCGGTACGGCCGTCGGCCTGCGCGTGCCGCGACCCCGGCCGTGCCCGCCCAGCCACGGCCCACGGCCTGAAAGATTCCCGTCCGCCGCAGCCGCGGCATCTGTCCAGAAGAAACCACCAAGGAGACGAAGTCATGTTGAACACCACCCGCCGCACGCTGCTTGCTGCACTCTCGCTCACGCCCCTGATGGCCAGCCCGGCATGGGCCCAAGGCAAGGGCAAGGGGCTGATCACGATCATCGTGAACGATCCCGCCAACCCCTACTGGTTCACCGAAGGCGAAGTGGCCAAGGCCACGGCGCAGAAACTGGGCTACACCGCGGTCGTCGCCGCGCACACCGGCGACACCAACACCGAGAGCCGGCTGATCGACACGGCCATCACCAACAAGTCGGTCGCCATCATCCTCGACCCGGCGAACGCGAGCGGCTCGGTGGGTGCCGTGCAGAAGGCGGTGGCTGCGAAGATCCCCGTGATCCTCGTCAATGCCGAGATCAACAAGGAGGGCCTGGCGCAGGCGCAGCTCGTGTCGAACAACGCCCAGGGTGCCGCGCTCGGGGCCCAGCACTGGGCCGAGCTGATGGGCAGCAAGGGCAAGTACGTCGAGCTCGTCGGCGCCCCTTCCGACAACAACGCCGCGACCCGGTCGAACGGCTTCAAGACCGTGCTGAGCCAGTACCCGGACCTGGCCAAGGCCGGGTCGGAAGTCGCCAACTGGAACCGGACGCAAGGGCACAACAAGATGCAGTCGCTGATGCAGGCACACCCCGACATCAAGGGCGTCATCAGCGGCAACGACGAGATGGCGCTCGGCGCGATCGCCGCGCTCAAGAAGGCGGGCAAGTTCAACGGGGTCGTCGTCGGCGGGTTCGACGGTTCGCCGGACTCGGTGGCCTCGGTCAAGGCCGGCGAGCTGGCCTACACGGTGCTCCAGCCCGTCGCGGTGTTCGCCGCTGCGGCCGTGCACCAGGCCGACTCGTTCATCCGAACCGGCAAGACCGGCGCCAAGACCGAGAAGCAGCTGTTCGACTGCCTGCTGATCACCAAGGGCAATGCCGCCAAGTACTCCTCGCCGTTCGTCCTGGACAAGTAAGCCCAAGCAACGTCACGCCACCCCGGCACCGCAAGGTTCCGGCGGCACTCGCCACGCGACGCCGCCGGTTGCACAGCCGGTTCGAAGAAATGGAAAGCACATGAAGATCGCCATTGCCGCGGACACCGCGGGCGCGCCCCTTGCCGAGGTTCTGGCCAGGCACTTCGCCGGCCGGGAGGGCCTCGAGGTGACCCACATCGGCCTGCCCGAGGAGGACGCCGACTTCTTCTATGCCGACCTCTCCGACCGGGTCTGCCAGGGCATCCTCAGCGGCCTCTACGACCGCGCGATCCTGGTGTGCGGAACCGGCATCGGTGTCTGCCTCTCGGCCAACAAGGTGCCCGGTATCCGCGCGGCGCAGACGCACGACACCTACTCGGCAGAGCGCGCCGCGCTCTCCAACAACGCGCAGGTCATCACCATGGGGGCGCGGGTGATCGGGGCCGAACTGGCCAAGGCGGTGGCGCAGGCCTACCTGTCCTCCCACTTCGACCCCCACGGCACGTCGGCGCGCAACGTCCGCGCCATCGATGCGCTGGACGAGAAGTACCACGCGAAACACCGATGAACGCAACCCGTTCGTTCGACGGCCGGCTCTGACGCGCATGGCACGCGACCTCATCATCGGCGTGGACGCCGGAACCTCGGTCATCAAGGCCGTGGCCTTCGACCTGCAGGGCCGGCAGGTGGCGGTGGCCAGCACGCCGAACCGCGTGCTGCTCGGCCCCGACGGCGCAGCCGAGCAGGACCTCGACGGGACCTGGACCGACACCGCCGCCACCCTGCGCGCGCTGGCCGCGCGCGTCCCCGGCCTGGCGGCGCGCGTGGTGGCCCTGGCAGCCACCGGCCAGGGCGACGGGACCTGGCTCGTCGATGCCGATGGCCGCCCGGTGGGGCCCGCGATGCTGTGGCTCGACGCGCGCGCCGGCCGTCACGTGCAGGCACTGCGCGAGACGCCGGCCTCGCGGCTCGTCGCCGCGCGCACCGGCAACGCGCTCAACCCGTCGATGCAAAGCGGCCAGCTGCTGTGGCTGCAGGCGCACCAGCCCGAGCGCCTGGCACGGGCCGCATCGGCCATGCATTGCAAGGACTGGCTCTTCTTCAAGGCCACGGGCGTGCGTGCGACCAGCCCCTGCGAAGGCGTCTATACCTTCGGCAACTTCAGGAGCCTGGCCTACGACGACGAGACCCTGGCGCTGCTCGGCCTGGGCGCCATCAAGCACCTGCTGCCGCCGATCGTCGACGGCACCCGCAGCCATGCGCCGCTGACCCGCACCGCCGCCACCGAGACGGGGCTACCCGAAGGCCTGCCGGTGGTGCTGCCGCTCATGGACGTGCCGCTGTGCGTGCTCGGCGCCGGCGGCATGGCGTTCGATGCGCAGGGCGGGCTGCGGCACGTCGGCTGCTCGGTGCTCGGCAGCACCGGCATGCACGGCTGGGTCACCGACAACACGGCGGCCATCGAACCCAGCGCCGAAGCCGGCTACACCATCGCGATGCCCGCGCCGGGCCTGCGGGTCCGTCTGGTCTCGCACATGGCGGCGACGCTGAACATCGACTGGCTGCTCCGGCTGCTCGGCAGCGCGGCCGAACTGGCCGGCGGCGCGGCGTTGCCGCACGCGCAGATGCTGGAGCGGCTCGATGCGCTGGTGCTGTCCACCGCACCCGCACAGGCGGTCTACCACCCCTACATCGCGCAAAGCGGCGAGCGCGGCCCCTTTGTCGACGCGAGCGCCCGTGCGCAGCTCAGCGGCTTCAGTGCCACGCTGGGCGTGGCGGGCCTGTCGCGTGCGGTCTTCGAAGGCATCGCGATGGCCACGCGCGACTGCTACACCGCGCTCGGCACGCTGCCCGAGGAGATCCGCCTGTCCGGCGGCGCGGCACGCAGCCTGGCGCTGCGGCAGATGATCGCGTCGGTCACCGGGCGCCCGGTGCGCGTGTCGAACCGCGAGGAGTGCGGCGCCGCAGGCGCGGCCATCACCGCCGCGCTGTCGATCGACAGCCACGCCAGCCTTCACCAGATGCTGCCCCAGTGGGTCGATGCCTACCTCGACGAGGCGGTCACCTTGCCGGACCCGGGCCAGACCGCGCTCTACGACCAGATCTACGGGCAGTACCGCGAAACCGCACAGCGGGCGAGGGCGCCCTGGCAGGCCCTGGCCGACATCCGGCGTGCCCACCTCGATGCCGCCGTGCAGGAGATCCGATGAACGACTTCGTCTCGCCCGCCGTGCTGGCGCGGGCCTTCGAGCCGGCCGACGCGACCTGGCTCCATCCCGCGCAGCGGCGGCGCGACCTGGCCGAAGCCTCGCGCAGCGTGGCCGACGTGCTCGTGATCGGCGCGGGCGTGACCGGCGCGGGCGCCGCGCTCGATGCCGTCGCGCGCGGACTCTCGGTGGTGCTGGTCGAGGCCGGCGACATCGCCACCGGCACCTCGTCGCGTTCGGGAAAAACCTTTCACGGCGGCCTGCGCTACCTCGAGCAGCTCAACTTCAAGCTGGTGGCGCATGCGATCGAGGAGCGCGACCTGATGGTCAAGGTCCTGTGCCCGCACATTGCCCGCCCGGAGTCTTTTCTCTATCCGCTCACCCGCGCCTGGTGGGAGCGGCCCTATGTCGGCGCCGGCGTGCTGCTCTACGACCTCTTCGGCCTGAAGGGCGGTGCCGTCCCGCGCCAGCGCCATTTCGGCCGGGCGGCGCTCAAGCGGCACATCCCCTCGATCGATGCGCAGCGCGTGGTCGGCGGTGTCCAGTTCCATGACGCGCTGATGGACGATGCGCGCCACACGCTCGCGGTCGTGCGCACGGCGGCCGGTCGCGGCGCCCGGGTCATCACGCGGGCGCCCATGGTCGAGTTCATCAAGGACGGCGAGCGCGTCGCGGGCGTCGTGGTGCAAGACACCCTCACCGGCGAACGCCATCGCCTGGCCGCCCGCGCGGTGATCAGCGCCACCGGCATCTGGGCCGACGACATCCAGCAGCGCGCGGGCGCCAACAGCTTCCGGGTGCAACCCGCGAAGGGCGTGCACATCCTGCTGCGGCCGGAAGCGCTGCAGTCCGACACCGGCATCCTCGCCCGCGCCACCGATTCCGTCATCATCGCGCGCCGCTGGTACGGCTACTGGCTCGTCGGCACCACCGACACGCCGTGGCACGGCGACAAGTCACAGCCGGTTGCCGAAGCGGCCGATGTCGACTACCTGCTCGACAACCTCAATGCCTACCTCGAACGCAAGGTCGGCCGCGCCGACGTGCTCGGCACCTTCGCCGGCCTGCGCCCGCTGCTGAAGTCGGTCGGCGCCACCGATTCGACGTCCGCACTGCTGCGCGACCACGCGGTGATCGACGGGCCGCCCGGCCTCACCACCGTCGTCGGCGGCAAGTACACGACCTACCGCCGCATGGCGGCCGACGCGGTCGATGCCGCGGTGCGGCCCCTGGGGGTGGGCACGCCATCGTCCACGGCCTCGCTGCCGCTGGTCGGGGCCGGCGACTGGGCCGCGGTGCGCGACAGCGCCGGCGACCTGGCGCGGCACTTCGGCATGGGCATCGGCGATGCGGGCCGCCTGCTGCAGCGGCACGGCGACCGGGTGCGCGACCTGCGGGCGCTCGCGCGGGCCAGGCCTGCACTGCGCGCGACGCTGCCCGGTGCCTCGCACTACCTGGTCGCCGAACTCGTGCATGCCGTCGTCGCCGAGGGCGCGCACACGCTGACCGACGTGATGACGCGCCGCACCCACCTGTCGATCGAACTCGCCGATGGCGGGCTGGCCCTGGCCCCGTTCGTGGCCGGGTGCATCGCGCCGTACCTGGGCTGGTCGAGCGACGACACCCGCCGGCAGCTTGCGGCCTACCGCGAACTCATCGCGGCGGAGCGTGCGGCGCTGGGCTCCGCCGCCGCCGTGCCGCCGGCCACGTCGCCTGCCGCTGCCCCTGCTTCGCTCGCCGCGGCCCTGTAGAGCCATCCCTTCGCGCACACCCCGCGGGCCGCGTCCGGCCCCGCCCTTACCCAGGAGACCTGCTTTATGTCCATGAACCGTGTCGTCAACCACCCCGATCGCGTCGTCGAGGACATGCTCGGGGGCTGGTTGCTGGCCCACGGCGACAGCGTCGAGGCATTGCCGGCCAACCCGCGCGTCGTCAAGCGCGCCCGAGCGCCCGAGCGCGGCAAGGTCGGTGTCGTGACCGGCGGCGGGTCGGGGCACGAGCCGGCGTTCCTCGGTTATGTGGGAGACGGCATGGTCGATGCCGTGGCCGTCGGGGAGATCTTTTCCTCGCCCACGGCCAAGAGCTTCCTGGACGCGATCCGCACGGCCGACGGCGGCGCGGGCGTGGCCTGCCTCTACGGCAACTACGCCGGCGACAACATGAACGTCGGCATGGCTCGCCAGATGGCCGAGCGTGAGGGCATCGTGGTCAGGACCGTGGTCGCCAACGACGACGTGCCCTCGGCCGCGAAGGGCGACGAGGCACGGCGCCGCGGTGTCGCGGGAGAGATCTTCATGTGGAAGGTCGGTGCCGCCAAGGCCGCGCTCGGCGCTTCCCTCGACGAGGTGATCGCCGCGGCGCAGAAGGCCATCGCGAACACACGCAGCATCGGCGTGGGCCTGTCCGCCTGCGTGATCCCCGCGGTCGGCAAGGCCAACTTCCACATCGAGCCCGGCACGATGGAGGTCGGCATCGGACACCACGGCGAACCCGGCATCGACGTGCGGGCGACGGCGAGCGCCGCCGAGATGGCGCAGCTCATGCTCGATGTCGTGCTGCCCGACCTGCCGTTCAGCGCCGGCGACCGGGTCGCGGTGCTGATCTCGGGGCTCGGCGCCACGCCGGTGATGGAGCAGTACATCCTCTACGGAGAGATAGCGCAGCGCCTGCTGGCCAAGGGCATCACGGTGGCGTTCAACCAGGTCGGCAACCTCTTCACCTCGCTCGAGATGATGGGCGTGACGCTGACCCTCATGAAGCTCGACGACGAACTCGAGACCTGCCTGAAGCACCCCTGCCGCAGCGTCGGGCTGAGCGTGCCCGGCGACACCGCGCAGGGCCGCACCTACAGCGGGAGCGCACGCATGCACCCTTCCGTGGCCACGGCGACGATGTCTTCGGGCGCCGGCGTGCACACACGCACGGTGAGCGGGGCCACGCTGGCCCTCCCGGAGGCGGGCTCCGTGGTGCGCGACCTCATCGAGGCCATCGTCGTGAACCGGCAGCACCTGAGCGAAATCGACGGCCTGATCGGCGACGGCGACCACGGCATCAACATGGCCAAGGGCTTCACCGGCTGCGGCACGCGCCTGGACGCGCTCGGCCCGCGCGCCGCGTCGCTGCCCGGTGCGCTCGAGCAGCTGTCGCAGGCGCTGATGGACGACATCGGCGGCTCGATGGGGCCGCTCTATGGCCGCTTCTTTATCGGCTTCGTCGACACCCTGGCGCCGCATGAACAACTCGATGCGGCGCTGTTCGGCGAGGCGCTGGCCGTGGCGGTTGCCAACGTGCAGGCGATGGGCAATGCCCAGGTCGGCGACAAGACGCTGATCGACGCGCTCGTGCCGGCGCGCGATGCCTACGCCGCCGCGCTCGCCAATGGCGCAGGTTTCGCTGCCTGCCTGCAGGCCATGAGTGCTGCCGCACAGAAGGGGCGCGACGCGACCAAGGACCTGCAGGCCCGCATCGGCCGTTCGGCGCGGCTGGGTGCGCGCTCGATCGGCGTGCTCGACGCCGGCGCCACCTCATGCTGCCTGATCCTGCAGACGCTGGCGGCTTCGCTGCAGCGCCGGCTGGCCCCCTGAATTCGACTGTCACACGCAAGGAAAGCCTTTTTCATGACCACCATCCAAGCCGTCGTCTTCGACATGGACGGCATCCTGATCGATTCGGAAGTGCTCTGGCGCCAGGCCCGCGAGGAGTTCGCCGCAGACCACGGCATGACCTGGAGCGCCGAGGACCAGGAATCCACCATGGGATGCAATACCCGCATGTGGTCGCGCCTCATGGTCGAGCGGCTCGACCTGCGCGCCAGGCTCGGCATGGACGAGGCCGCGATCGCCCGCGAGATCAAGGCGCGCCTGCTGGCGAAGTACGAGGTGCACCTGCCCGAGCGCGAAGGTGCCATCGCCGCGGTGCGCCTGGCGGCGACCCGCTACAAGGTCGCGCTGGCCTCCGGCTCACCGAACGAACTGGCGGCGCACGTGATGAAGGTGACGGGCCTCGACAAGGTCTTCCTGGCCACCACGTATGGCGACGATGTCGCGCACGGCAAGCCGGCTCCCGACATCTACCTCGACGTGCTGCAGAAGATCGGGGTGAAGCCCGAGCACGCCGTCGGCGTCGAGGACTCCGGCAACGGCATCCGCTCGCTGCGTGCGGCCGGCATGGGCATCATCGCGGCGCCCGGGCCGGAGTTCCCGCTCGGTCCCGAGGTGCTTGCCCTGGCCGACGTGCGCATCGCCGAGCTGACGGCGTTCGACCTCGACCTCGTCGAGCGCGCCGGCGCGGCGCACCGGGCGCGCATGCGCTGACGGGCCGGGCCGCCCGAGGCCCGAAAGAAATCAGCGGCCCACGACCGCGTGCCCCGCAATCGCATCGATCACCGGCGCCCACGTCACCTTCGGCAGCGCATGCCCCATGCCCTCGATGGTCACCATCCGCGCGCCGGGCACGTGGCGCGCCACGTCCTTCCCGCATTCGATCGGCACCAGCGGATCGACATCGCCGTGGATCACCAGCGTCGGCGCCTTCAGCGACGCCAGCCGCTCCCTGCGGCTGCCTGACGCGATGATGGCCGCGAGCTGGCGCGCGTAGCCGGCCGGGTGCAGGCCGCGTTCGAAACTGCGTTCCGCGCGCGCGGCATCGAGCGCCTCTTCGTCCGGATGCGAACCGGCGCGCAGCACCTTCATCACCTGCTGCTGGCGCGCGATGTAGCCGTCGCGGTCCAGCGGCGTGGGCGTGAGCAGCACCTGCAGTGCCTGGGGTTGGGGCGGCGGCAGGTCGGGGGCGCCGCTGGTGGCCATGATCGACACCAGCGTGCGCACGCGCGCCGGATGGCGCAGCGCGATCTCCTGGCCGATGGCGCCGCCCATCGAGGCGCCGACGATGTGGGCGCGATCGATGCCCAGTGCGTCGAGCAGGCCGACCGCATCGTCGGCCATGTGGGCCAGCGTGTACGGCACCTGGCTCGCGCTCACCGGCACGCCGGCAAGCGCCTGCCCGAGCAGCTTGGCCACGTCGGGAATACCCGCGGCGCTCAGGCGCGTGGACTGTCCGATGTCGCGGTTGTCGAAGCGGATGACGCGGTAGCCGCGACCGGCCAGGCGCTCGCAGAAGGCTTCGTCCCACGCAATCATCTGCGTGCCCAGGCCCATGATGAGCAGCAGCGGTGATGCTGCCGGATCGCCGAAGCAGTCGTAGGCCAGCTCGATGCCGTTGGACGAAGCGAGCGAAGGGGAAGAGGGGTCGCGTTGCATGGGGCGTGGCGGTGAAAAGGAAGGGGAGAGAAAGGAAGAGAAGCGAAAGGCAACCGTCGCGCGTTGCGCTTTGTGCCCTGCGGCCGGGACGGTGTTTCGTGGACGATCTTTCCGTGGGGCACCAGCGCGAGAAAGGTTCGTTCAGACCAACCGGGAGTGACTTCGGGACAATTTGGCGCTATCGGGAAACTCCGAGTCTGCGCGTGCAGAACGCTTCGATATCCTGCGACGACCTTGGAGTGCGAGGCCAGTGGCGGCCCGCCATCGAAGGCATGTGTTCTGAAGGGATTGAATCGTCGTGCATCGTTCGCCACCCGACTTCGCGTCACGCGTCTACGGACCCCAGCGCGTCGCAGCCATCGTCGCCACCCTGGTCGAAGAAGGCATCGCACCGGAACAAACCCTGAGCGGAAGTGGCCTGACGGAAGACCAGCTGCGCGCACCGGCGACGCGGATTTCCTACGAGCAGGCGGCCGTGGTCTTCCGCAACGCGGTGCGTCTGGCGCCCGGTCCCAGCATTGCCTTTCGCGCGGGCATCCGCATGCACCTCACGGCCTACGGCATGTACGGCTACGGGCTGCTGAGCAGCCCCACGCATGCCGACCTGATGGACTTCACCATCAAGTACAACCGCGTCATGGGCCCCGTGGCCGGGCCGGTGTCGTACACCTGCAGCGGCGGCATGGCGGTGCTGCCCTACGAGGTGCTGCTGTCGTCCGACCCGCAAGACCCGCTGTACCGCTTCGCGCTCGAGTTCGCCTTTGCGGTGCACCTGCGGCTGGGGCGCGATCTCTTCGGGCCGTCGTTCGGTCTTTCCGCATTGCATGTGCGCTTTGCCGAGCCCGAAGATTTGGGCGCCTATCGCACGCTGTTCTGCTGCCCCGTGGCGTTCGGCCAGCCGCGCGACGAATTGCATGTGGGCTCGCCGTGGGTGGGCCATCCCTCGCGGCTGCCCGACTCGGTCACGCATGCGATGGTGAGCGAGATGTGCCAGCAGGTGCTGGCCGATCTGCCGCGCTCGGGCGGTGTGTCGTCGGTGGTGCGGCGCACGCTGATCGACCACATGCCGTGGCGCTTTCCGACCATCGAGCCGATGGCTTCGGAGCTGTCGATCCATCCGCGCACCTTGCGCCGTCGGCTCGAGACCGAAGGCACGACCTACCGCGGCATCCTGGCCGACGTGCGCCGCGTGCTGGCCATCGAGTACCTGCGCACCACGCGCATGACCACCGAGGAAATCGCCGAGCGGCTGGGCTACAGCGACGCCTCGAACTTCCGCCACGCCTTCGTGCGCTGGACCGGCCGCAGCCCGCAGGACTACCGCGCGGCGAAGGCCTGAGCTTCGCCTGCGCGATGCCGCATCGGCATCGTGAATCACCGCTGATTCGCACGCGCGCGCCCTCGTTCGGCGTTCGCGTGGCCATCGATCCACACATCTGTTCGCAGTTGTGAGTCGCGCTTGCGCGTCGTTCAAATGCGCGTCCCGAAATCACCGCGAAGTGGTCGCATCGCACCTTTCCTTGTCGACGTCGCCGCGAAAAGATGGCGCCCAGAGCAACGACAACAAAGTGCCCGATCCGAGCCTCGCTGAAGGCCCGGACGAGGCCGACAGGAGACAACAACATGGATGCACCTCGCGCGTGCCGGCATGTCCGGCACGGACTGGACGTACGCGGCGGGTTCACACCATGCATGCGTGCCGCCGCACAGGCCGGGCGCCGCCGTTGCGCGGCGCCTTCACCCCTTTTCCCCGATCTCGATCCTCTCTCGAACGACCGCCCGACCGGGTAGCCGTGTGCATCGCGTCTGCACGTCGGGCTTTTTCTTCGCCTCTCTTTTTTCTCTTTCCCTTTCCCTCCACTCCCGAGATGACCATGACCGAATCTTCTTCGATGGCCCCACCGTCCCGCCGCCTGCTGATGCTCGAGTGGCGCGCCGTGGCGGAGCTGTCCGCGTTCTTCACCATGGCCCCGATGCTGCGCATGGCGCCCGCGGGCGACGGGCACCCCGTGCTCGTGCTGCCCGGCCTCTCGGCGAGCGATGCCTCGACGCAACCGCTGCGCGCCTTCCTGCGCGACCGTGGCTACCGCGCGCACGGATGGAAGCTCGGTCCCAACTTCGGCCCGCGCCCCGGCGTGGAAGACCAGATGCAGGAGCGCCTGGCCGCGCTGCACGAACGCTACCAGCGCAAGGTGAGCATCGTCGGCTGGAGCCTGGGCGGCGTGTTCGCACGCGAGCTGGCACGCCGCGCGCCTTCGCAGGTGCGCAGCGTCATCACGCTCGGCAGCCCGTTCGCGGGCGAGCCGCGCGCGAGCAACGCGTGGCGGCTGTACGAGATGGTGAGCGAGCGCAAGGTCGAGGACTGGCCCGAGCGCGAGCGCATGCGCACGCCGCCCCCCGTGCCCGCCAGCGCCATCTACAGCCGCAGCGACGGCATCGTGGCCTGGCAGGGCTGTCGCGAACGCGAGACCGCGACCTCGGAAAACATCGAGGTCGAGGGCAGCCACTGCGGCCTCGGCCACAACCCCGTGGTGCTCTACGCCATTGCCGACCGGCTCGCGCAGCCCGAGGGCCAGTGGAAGCCGTTCCGCCGCGAAGGCCTGCGCCGCCTGCTGTACCTCGATCCGCACCGCGACGTGCGCAAGGCCGCCTGATGCGCCGCATCACCCACCCGTTCACTTCCTGGAGACGCACATGAACAGCAAGCCCTGGCTGGCTTCCTACCCCGAAGGCGTGGCGTGGGACCACGAGATCACGCCCACCTCGGTCCAGCAGATCCTGGCCGATGCCGTGGCCGGTTTTCCCGACCGGCCGGCCATCGACTTCATGGGCAAGCGGCTGAACTACCGCGAGCTCGGCGCGCTGGTCGATCGCGCCGCCAAGGGGCTGCAGGCCCTGGGCGTGCGTCCCGGCGTGCACGTGGGCCTGTTCCTGCCCAACACGCCGCACTACCTGGTCGCGCTGTTCGGCGTGCTGCAGGCGGGCGGCACGGTGGTCAACTACTCGCCGCTCGATGCGGCGAAGGTGCTCGAGCACAAGATCGAGGACAGCCAGACCGACTTCCTCATCACGCTCGACCTCGCCGCGCTGTACCCGCAGATGGCCGCCATGCTCGGCAAGACGCGGCTGAAGAAGCTCATCGTCGGCAACCTCGCCGAGATGACGGGCGCACCCGAGCAGGTGGCCGCGCAGATGAAGGCGAAGAACGAGACGGTCGACATCTCCGGCGACGAGCACCACCTGCGTTTTTCCGAACTGCTCGACAACGACGGCCGCTACACGCTGCACCCCATCGGCGATCCGCGCGAGGCGCTGGCCATCCTGCAATACACGGGCGGCACCACCGGCCTGCCCAAGGGCGCGATGCTCACGCACGCCAACCTGTCGTCGGCCTGCGAGCAGGTGGTGATCACGCAGTCGGGCACGCCGCCCGTGCTGCAGATGGGCACCGAGCGGCTGCTCGCGGTGCTGCCGCCGTTTCACATCTACGCGCTCACGGTCAACCTGCTGCTGGGCGTGCGCCTGGCGGCCGAGATCGTGCAGCACCTGCGCTTCGACCCCAAGGCCGCGCTGCGCGACATCGCCGAGAAGAAGCTCACCACCTTCTGCGGCGTGCCCACCATGTTCACCGCGGTGATCGGCGACCCCGAAACGCCGCAGTACGACCTGCACTCGCTCAAGCTGTGCAACTCGGGCGGCGCGCCGCTGCCGATGGAGGTCGGCGAGCGCTTCCGCGCCATCACCGGAACCTGGCTGGCCGAAGGCTGGGGCATGACGGAAACATCGCCCACCGGCACCTTCTCGCCCGCGCACGGCCAGCGCAAGGCGGGCTCGTGCGGCATTCCGCACCCGGGCGTGGTCATCAAGATGCTCGACCTCGAAGACCCCGCGCGCTACGTGCCGCTGGGCGAGAAGGGCGAGATGTGCATCCAGGGCCCGAACGTGATGAAGGGCTACTGGAACAAGCCCGAGGCCACGGCCGACAGCACCACCTTCGACGGCTTCTTTCGCACCGGCGACGTGGGCTACATGGACGAGGACGGCTTCGTCTTCATCGTCGACCGCTGCAAGGACATGCTGCTGTGCAGCGGCTACAACGTCTATCCGCGCGTGCTCGAAGAGGCCATCTACCAGCACCCGGCGGTGCATGAGGTGGCGGTGATCGGCGTGCCCGACGAATACCGCGGCCAGTCGCCCAAGGCCTTCGTCACGCTCAAACCCGGCGCCGAGGCCTTCGACATCAAGGCCCTGCAAAGCTTTCTCAAGGAACGCGTGGGCAAGCACGAGATGGTGCAGGCCCTGGAGATCCGCGCCGCGCTGCCCAAGACGGCGGTGGGCAAGCTCTCCAAGAAAGACCTCGTGGACGAAGAGCTGCGCAAGCAGGCCGTCGCCGCGGCCACCGCCTGAGCGCGCGCATTCCCCAATTCCCACCGATCCCACCGACGAAAGAGGCCACGCCATGGACCACCTGAGCAGCATGGACGCGTCGTTCCTGCACCTTGAAACCCCCGAGACGCCGATGCACGTCGGCAGCCTCATGCTCCTGGACCTGCCCGAGGGCTATCGGGGCGACTACTACGAAGACGTGAAGGGCATGCTGGGCAAGCGGCTGCACCTGGCGTCGGTGCTCACGCGCAAGCTCGCGCAGATGCCCTTCGAGCTGGCCGAGCCGGTGTGGATCGACGACGACGACATCGACCTGGACTACCACGTGCGCAGCCTCACGCTGCGCCTCCCCGGCACCATGGAGCAGCTGCATCACCTGGTCGCGCGCCTGCATTCCAGCCTGCTCGACCGCAGCCGACCGCTGTGGGAGATGTACGTCATCGAAGGCCTGGAGAACGGCCAGGTGGCCTTCTACACCAAGGCCCACCACAGCGGCGTCGACGGCAAGGCCGGCACTGAGCTGGCCAAGGTGCTCTACGACACCACGGCGCAGATGCGCGAGGTGCCGCCCGCGCGCCGCAAGCGCGGCAGCGGCAGCCACTACCAGCTCGGCGTGGCCGAACTGCTGCAGGCGGCGGTGTCCAACTCGGCGCGCCAGTACCGCAAGCTCGCCGAGCTGCTGCCGGCGGCCGCGCGCGCGCTCACGGCGGCCGGCAGCGTGCTCGCGAGCCAGCAGACCGGCAAGGGCGAGCGGCGCCTGAGCCTGGGCATGGCGCCCAAGAGCATGTTCAACGACGCCATCACCAACCAGCGCTCGTACAGCACGATGTCGCTGCCCTTCGACGAACTGAAGGCGCTGGGCAAGCGCGTGGGCGGCACCGTCAACACCATCGTGATGGCGATGTGCAGCGAGGCGCTGGCCCGCTTCCTGAAGGAGCGCAACCTGCTGCCGAAAGAAGCGCTGATCGCCGGCGTGCCCGTGAGCCTGCGCGCGGAGGGCGACGACTCGATGAACAACCAGGTGTCGATGGTGCGCGTCGACCTGGCGACCGACATCGGCGACGCGGCCGAGCGCTTCAAGGCGATCCATGCCTCGTCGGAGGCGGCCAAGGCCGTGGTGCGCGAGCTCAAGCCCGTGCTCGGCGTCGACATGCCGATCACCGGCTCGCCCTGGCTCATGACCAGCCTGGCGTCGCTGTACGGCCGCTCCAACCTCGCGCGCCGCGTGCCGCCCGCGGCCAACGTGCTGATCTCGAACGTGCCGGGGCCGGGCGCCACGCTCTACGTGGCGGGCGCGCGGATGATGCACTTCTACCCGGTGTCGATCCCGTACCACGGCAGCGCGCTGAACATCACGGTGCAGAGCTACGCGGGCTCGCTCGACTTCGGCCTCACGGCCTGCCGCCGCATCCTGTCGCAGGAAGAGTCGTACGAGCTGATCGGCCACCTGCGCGCGGCGCTGCGGCAGATCGAGCGGCTGCCCAGCGTCGAGAGCGCGGCCAAGCCGGCGGTCGCGAAAGAGGCGCAGGCCGAGGCCGTGCCCGCCAAGGCCCCGCGCCGCGCGAAGGCGCCGGCCGCCGCCAAGCCGCGTGCGGCTGCCACTGCTGCCGCACCCGCCAGCAAGAAGCCCCGCGCGCCGCGCAAGCCGGCCGCTCCCGCCAAGGGCAAGCGCGCCGCCGCCGCGGCCTAGCCTTCCCGCCGATTCCTTCACCGACCGACCCAAAGGAAAGCAAGACCATGACCCCCACTTCTGCGCAGGCCCCCGCCCGCGCGCCGTACAACGCGGCGGACGAGGCTTTGTTTTCGAAGGTCAGCTGGCACCTGCTGCCGCTGTTGATCCTCTGCTACATCGTCGCCTTCATCGACCGCATCAACATCGGCTTCGCGCAGCTGCAGATGAAGCAGACGCTGGCCTTCAGCAACGAGGCCTATGCGCTGGGCGCGGGCATCTTCTTCATCGGCTACTTCCTCTTCGAGGTGCCCAGCAACCTCATGCTCGAGAAGATCGGCGCGCGCAAGACGCTGCTGCGCATCATGTTCTGCTGGGGGCTCGTGGCCTCGGCCATGATGTTCGTGGAGACCACCACGCAGTTCTACGTGCTGCGCTTCCTGCTGGGCGCGTTCGAGGCAGGCTTCTTCCCGGGGATCATCCTGTACCTCACCTACTGGTACCCCTCGGCGCGGCGCTGCAAGGTGATCTCGATCTTCATGACGGCCACGGCCATCGGCTACCTGCTGGCCGGTCCGCTGTCGGGCTGGATCATGAAGTACATGAACGGCCTGGGCGGCCACCACGGCTGGCAGTGGCTGTTCGTGGTGCAGGGGCTGCCGGCCTCGGTGCTGGGCATCGTCGCGTTCTTCTACCTGAAGGACAAGCCCGAGCAGGCCAACTGGCTCACGTCTTCCGAGAAGGTCGCGCTGCGCCATCACCTGGACAACGAGCCGCATGCGGTGGAGACCGCGTCGCACGGTTCGTTCTGGGCACTGCTGCGCGACCCCAAGGTGTTCACGATGGCCTTCGTGTACTTCCTGTTCCTGGGCGCCAACTACACGCTGGTGTTCCTGGTGCCCACGCTCATCAAGAACTGGGGCGTGGGCGACGTGTTCATGGTCGGCCTGCTGTCGGCCATTCCGGCGGTCTTCGGCGCCGTGGGCATGGTGTTCGTCGGGCGCAGTTCCGACAAGCACCTGGAGCGGCGCAAGCACTTCTTCTTCTGCGTGGCGCTGGCCTCGGCGGGCCTGCTGGTGGCCGTGTTCAGCGGCGGCAACCTGGTGCTGGCGCTGGCGGGCCTCGCGGTCATGAGCATCGGCCAGTCGGCCAACACGCCGATCTTCTTCGCGGCCATCAGCGAGTACCTGCCGCGCAAGTCGGCGGCCGGCGGCATCGCGCTGATCAGCAGCCTGGGCAACCTCGGGCCCGCCGTGATGCCGGTGATCACCGCGTGGATCACTACCGCCACCGGCAGTTCGGACAACAGCATGTTCCTGGCGATCGGGCTGTGGCTGCTGTCCGGCGTGGTGCTGCTGCGCGTGATGCGGCCCGCCGCCGCCGGACGCACGCAGTTCGCGCCGGCCTGATTTTTTGTGACCCGCTATTTCATTCACACAAGGAGATTCGATCCATGGCAACCAGCAAGACCGCAGCCAACGCCAATCCGCTCTTTCCCACGGCGCTGCCGTCGATGGAAGATTTCAGCAAGCTGATCGAGCAGCTCAAGCTGCCCGGCGTGGACGTCGGCGCGCTCGTGGAGTGGCAGCGCAAGGACATGGAGGCCCTGGCCGAGGCCAACCGGCAGGCCTACGAAGGCATCCAGTCGCTGGCGCAGCGGCGCGGCGAGATCCTGCGCGACACGCTGGCCCAGTGGCAGGACGCGCTGAAGGACGCCACCGGCAAGGACGCGATCTCCAGGCAGGCCGAGGTCGCGCAGCGCGGCGTGCAGCAGGCCGTCGACAACTTCCGCGAACTGGCGCAGCTGGAAGCGCAGGCGCGCAACAACAGTTGGAAGGTGGTGCAGGACCGCCTGAACGAGAACATGGCGAACCTGCAGCAGCTGCTGCAGCCGAAGAAATAGGGGCGCTCCCGCGGACGCAATGTCCGCGCAACGACTGCTGGTAGCCTTGCCGGATTGTTCAGGCGCGCCTCGCCCCGCGAGGTCGCGCGATCCGGATGAATCAGAAAGGACTCAGCGCGTGGTTGTGACAGGGAGAAGATGGGGCGCGTGCGCCGCGTTGACGGCGGCATTGCTGGTGGGCGCATGCTCCACCACGCCCAGCACGCCGGTGGCGGGCCCCGGCGAGTACGTCGTGCAGACGGGCGACACGCTCTACCGCATCGCGCAGCGGCACGGCCGGACGACGGCCGAGATTGCCCGCTGGAACCAGATCAAGGACCCCGACCAGCTCGAAGCCGGGCAGGTGCTGCGCGTGGTGCCGCCCGGTGGCGCCGCGACGGGGGCGGCCACGCCCCCGCCGCGCAGCAGCGGCGGCAGCGGCAGTGCCGAAAAAGCCAAGCCCGCGCCCGCCCCTCGCGAGCGCGACCCCGTGGTGCCGCCCGCCTCGCGGCGCAGCGACTGGGGCTGGCCGACGCAGGGCGCGGTCATCGCCGGCTTCAACGGCAACAGCAACAAGGGCCTGGACATCGGCGGCAGCAGCGGCGAGCCCGTGCACGCGATCGGCGCCGGCTCGGTGGCCGCGACGGAGACGATGCGGGGCTATGGCAGCGTGATCATGGTCGACCACGGCGGCTCGTACATGTCGATCTACACCAACGTGGGCAGCGTGGGCGTGAAGCAGGGCCAGCGCGTGCAGCGCGGCCAGAAGCTCGCCGAGATCGGCCCGGCGGAAGGTGGCCGCGCCAAGCTGCACTTCGAGATCCGCTACCGCGGCAAGGCCGTCGATCCGCGCCTGTACCTGCCGGCGAAGTAAGCGAACGGGGCCCTCAGCCCTGCGGCCGGATGAGCAGGTCGAGCTCGGCCCGCAGGCGGCGCACCGCGACTTCATGGCGCCGCGTCTGCGGCCCGCGTCCGTGCGTGCCGGCCTTCAGGATGAGCCGCAGCTGCTCGCGCTGCAGCTGTGCCTTCAGGCGCCGGGCGCGCTTGCCGAATTCCTTGCCCATGTCGCGGCGCACGCGGTAGCGCAGCAGCGGCGCGCCCAGGCGCACCCATTCGTCGTCGCGGATCAGCTCGCGCTCGGGCACGAAGTAGGCCGCCAGCGCGTGCAGGTAGGTGCCGTTCTCGCGCGCGGCGGCGCGCCAGACGAAGGCGGCGGCGATCACCACCGGAATGCCCTTGACGATGAGCAGCAGCGCGATGCCGACAAAGCCGTCGTCGAAGCGGTCTTCCAGCAGCGGCGAGTTCCAGATGAAGTGCATGGCCCACGCGAGCGCAAAGTAGAAGAGGGCACAGCCGATGCGCGCGGCCATCGAGCGCTGCGGGTTCAGCAGGAACCACGCCACGCCGAACGAGGCGATGGTCGTGTAGGCCGCATGGCTCCACAGCCCGCTCAGCAGCCCGCGCATGAGCAGGTGGTAGAGCACCGGGTACACCTGGTTCTCGAGCGGGAAGTTCACGGCGCTGTTCACCGTGTAGCTCAGGTTCTCGATCACCTGGAAGCCCAGCCCGGCCATGGCGCCGACGATCAGCACCGACAGGTACGTTTCGAACTGGTTGCGCGCGATCAGCACCAGCAGGATCACGCCCGCGAGCTTCAGGAACTCTTCGGTGATCGGCCCCGCGATGGCCGGCCCCCACGCCGCCACGAACTCCGGCGACACCAGCTTGGCGCACAGGCTCTGGATGGCGATGTTGGCCGGTGCCGCGAAGTACACCGCGCCCAGCCCGCCCCACGCAAAGGCCAGCACGTAGGCCTCGGGCGGGTGCTGCTCCAGCAGGTCGAGCGTGCGGAAAAACAGCACGAACGCCGCCGTGTAGCCGCCCCACACCAGCAGGCCCAGCAGCGCGGTGACGGGCACCACGCGAAAGCCCAGCGAGAACATCGACACCGTGTAGAACAGGCCGTTGAGGATCAGCGCCGCCAGCAGCCAGAACGCGGCGCGCTGCGGCTGGAAGAACGAGTCGGTGCCGATCGGCCAGTCGGCGTCTTCCTGGGTCGCAACAGTGGCTTCAGTGGCTTCGGTGGTGGTGCTCACAGCGGTGCCTCCAGGTCCATCGAGTCGAGCATCCTGCGGGCATCGGCCAGCGCTTCGTTGAAACCGTCGGTGGGGCCGTACACGTCGATCTGCACCAGCGAGCGGCGCGGCGTGTCGACCACCTGCCAGAAGCGGCCGGCGAGCTTGGCGCCGTAGTAGGCAAAAGTCTTGCCCTGCAGGCCCCAGCCGGTGACGAAGTCGGACACCTCGCCTTCGACGGTCAGGCCCTGGCCGCGCTCCATGAGCCGCTGCTGGCGCACCATGGGGCCGTCGGGTCCGCCCATCCACAGGCGCGTGGTCACGAGGAACTTGTGGCCTCCCTTGAAGAGCATGAGTGACTGGCCGGCCTTGGAGCGCGACACGTCCATCTGCCAGCCCGGTGCGGGCTCGAAGCGCGCGTGGGCGACCGACACCGTCTCGCCCGCAGGCAGCGGCCGGCTGCCGGGCGTGTGGTTGTTCCAGAAGGTGAGGCCACCGACGTACGCGGCAATGGCCAGGAGGATCGCGAGCGCGCCCGGCCAGGTGCGGTACGGGATGCGGCGGGACGGTTGAAGCATCCGTGGATCGTGCCACACCGAGGCGACGGCGCGGGGGCGCCGCCGCTGTTGTCAGGCGCTCAGAACGCCATGCGAATACCAACGTCGTAGCCCAGCGCGCGGTGCGGCTGCATGCCGCCGGTGGTCGCGTAGGCCGGCTGCGGGAAGATGGCCGGCAGGCTCAACACCAGCGGCGTCACGCCCATCACCGTCGGGTTGTTGCGGCCGTTGGCGATGTGGATGCGCGCGACCGAGGCATACAGCGCCGTGCGCTTGGAGAGGTTGTGCACGTAGCCCAGCGCCAGCTTGTTCACCGACGAATTGCCGTCGGGCAGGCCCAGCCCGTTGACGAAGCGCACCCGCGCATACGAGGCGCGCACCACGCCCGCGCCCAGCGGCACGTTCACGCCGGCCATGAGGCCGTCGTAGCGGTCACTCAGATTCAGCGCGCCGTTGGCGAAGGGCGCGGCGCTGTGGCGCACGTCACGCACGCGCGACCATTCGCCGAACACCTTCACCACGCCGAAGTCGTACGAGGCCCCGAGGTTCAGGCTCTTGATCTTCTCGCTCTGCGCGGCGGCGCTGGCCAGCGTGCTCTCGCCGTAGCCCAGCGCCACGTCGGCCGGTCCGCTGGCCCAGCCGATGCGACCGCCCACGTAGCGCCCGCGCTGCGAAGGGCTGTCGGGCGTGTTGCTGACCTTCGTGTTCTCGTGCAGCGCGTACTGCACTTGGCCGTAGAAGCCGCCCAGGTTCGGCGGCAGGAAGTAGCTGATGGCGTTGCTCGTGCGCAGGTAGCTGTCGGTGCCGGCCGAGAGGCCGCCGTTCAGCAGGCCGCCCGTGGCCAGCGCGCGCGAGGCCGCGATGTTGCTGTTGACCACCGCGATCAAGTTGGTGCCCACGCCGTTGACGCTGAAGGGGTCGAACACCGCGTCGTTCCAGAACGAGGCCGTGTAGTCGCGGCCCAGGCGCACTTCGCCGAAGGGGCCGCTCAGGCTCAGCGTGGAGCGGCGTCCGAAGTTCGTGATGCCGCCGCCCGTGTCGTTGCTCAGCGGCGCCTCCAGCCAGAAGCTCGCGGCCAGCCCGCCGCCCAGGTCCTCGGTGCCGCGAAAGCCGATGCGGCTGGACGCATTGCCCGAGGGCGACAGCACGGTCTGGCTCTGGCGCAGCTCGGCCGGGCGCAGCGGGTTGTACGAACTGCTGGTGGTGCGGTAGTGGCTCACGCCCGCGTCCATCACGCCGAACAGCGTGAGCGAGGACTGGGCGAGGGCGGCGCCGGCCGCGAGGGTCGCGGCCGCGGCGGCGATGAGGGTCTTCTTCTTCATGGTCTTGTCTCCTGGTTGTTGTAGGTGTGTGTCGTCGTCGGGATTCGAAACGCGTGTCAGGGCGCCCAGCGCAGCAGCGCGAGCACCAGCGCGGCGATGAAGACGGTCTCGCCGACCATCAGCACCACCGGCTTGAGGCCCACGTCGACCAGCTCGCGCAGTTGCGTCTTCATGCCGATGCCGGCCATCGCCGCCACCAGGAACCAGCGCGACAGGTCGCTGCCCGCGGTGGCGAGCGGGGGCGGCAGCCAGCCCGTGCTGTTGAGCGCCACCAGCGCGGCGAAGGCCACCGCGAACCACGGCAGCAGCGGCGGGCGCTGGCCGCCCACGGCCTTGCCGGTGGCGCGCGTGAACATCACGGCGAACAGGATCACCGGCAGCAGCGCCGCCACGCGCATCAGCTTGACCAGCGTGGCCGTGTCGCCCGTGGCCTGCGACATGCCGTAGCCCGCGCCCACCACCTGCGCCACGTCGTGGATGGTGGCGCCCAGGAACACGCCGGCCGTGTGCGCGTCCATGCCCAGAGCGCGCGCGATCAGGGGGTAGGCAATCATCGTGAGCGTCGACAACGCCGACACGCCCACCACCGTGAACAGCGTGGCGCGCTCCTTCAGCGGATGCGGCGGCAGCGCCGCGGCCAGCGCCAGCGCGGCCGAGGCGCCGCAGATCGCGGTGGCGCCGCCGCTGAGCAGGCCGAACAGCACGTTGAAGCCCATCAGCCGCGCCACCACCATCGACACGCCGATGGTCAGCACCAGCGACACCGCCACCAGCAGCACCGGGTGCCAGCCCAGCGCCACCACCTGCGCGGCCGTGATGCGCAACCCCAGCAGCGCCACGCCCCAGCGCAGCACATGGCGCGCGGTGAACTCGATGCCGGGCTTGCACGGGCCTTCGGCCGAAAGAAAGTTCATCGCCATGCCGAGGATGAGCGCGAACAGCATCACCGGCGCACCGTAGTGCTGCGACAAGAAGGTGGACGCGGCGGCGACCACCGCGCAGGCGAGCACGCCCGGAAAGAGCAGGCGGCCGCGCGCCGGCCATGCGGCGACAGACAGAGCGGTCATGAAAACCTCAGGGCACGAGCACGGTGGCGCCGGTGGTCTTGCGGCCTTCGAGCGCGCGGTGCGCTTCGGCGGCATCGGCCAGCGCGAAGCTCTGCTGCGGTTCGCTCACGATGCGCCCGGCCAGCACGTGGCCGAACAACTCGTCGGCCATCGACAGCATGTGCGGGCGCGGGTGGATGTAGTGCACCATCGCCGGTCGCGTGAGCCAGATCGAACCCTTGGCGGCCAGCACCTGCGAATCGACGACCACGGCGCCCGACGAGGTGCCATTGCTCACGAGCGTGCCGCGTGGCTGCAGGCAGTCGAGAGAAGCTTCCAGCGTGTCCTTGCCCACCGAGTCGTACACGACCGGCACGCCCTTGCCCTCGGTGATCTCGCGCACGCGCTGGGCGATGTTCTCGCGCGAAGTCACGATGGTGTGGGTGCAGCCGTTGGCTTTGGCGACCGCGGCCTTCTCGTCGGTGCTGACGGTGCCGATCATCGTCACACCCATCGCACGCGCCCACTGGCAGGCGATGAGGCCTACGCCACCGGCGGCTGCGTGGTACAGGATGGTCTCGCCACCCTTCAACGGATAGACCTGCCGGAACAGGTACTGCGCCGTCATGCCCTTCATCATCAACGTGGCGGCGGTGCGATCAGAGATGCCATCGGGCAACGGGATCAGAACGTCAGCCGGCATCACACGCACCTGCGAGTACGCCCCCTGCGGCCCGATGAGGTAGCCCACGCGATCACCCACACGGATGTCGGTCACGCCCGGCCCCACGGCCTCGACCACACCCACCGCATCGGAACCGAGCCCGTTGGGCAGTGCGAGCGGATAGCGCCCGGTACGGAAATAGATGTCGATGAAGTTGACGGCGATGAGGCTGTGGCGCACGCGCGCTTGCCCCGGGCCGGGCTCGCCGACCTCGACGTGTTCGAGCTTGAGCACGTCGGCGCTGCCGGTCTCGTGGAAGCGGATGGCTTGGACCATGGGGAGTTTCTTTCGGTAGGAAGGGCAGGCGGGCAGAAAGGGTTCAGCCCGCCGAGAGTTCGTCGATGAAGGCCTGCGCGCCCGGCCATTCGCCGTAGCCCGAGGCGGGGTTGAGGTGGCCGACTTCGCCGAGGTCGACCAGGCGGCTGCCCCAGCCCTGCGCCATCTGCACCACGCGATCGAAGGGCGCCAGCGGGTCGTTGCGGCTCGCCGCCACGATGCTCGGGAACGGCAGCGGCCCGGTCGGCACCGGCAGCCAACCGCCGGCGCGCAGGGCCTCGACGGTGGGGTAGCCCTCGGGCATCGGCCGCTCGAAGTCGGGCGGCGTGGCCAGCAGGGCGCCGCGCACCGGCCGGCGCGTGCGCTGCGCCCAGTGCGCCAGCATCACGACGCCGCCGCTGTGCGCCACGATGACCAGCGGCCCCTCGACCGCCTGCGCCTCGCGCTCGATGGCCGCCACGCGCGCGGCGCAGTCGAGGTCGTCGCGGCCCATGGGCGGCACGGCGCGCACGCGCGGCAGGCGTGCGGCGAGCAGGGTCTGCCAGTGGCTGGCGACGGCGTCGCGCAAGCCGGGAACGATGAGGACGGTGGGAGCAGTCATGTCGGCCCGCACCCTCACTGGTTGAGCTGGATGTTGTAGGTCTTGACGATCCGCGCGTTGCGCTCGTACTCGTCGTGCGTGATCTTCGCGAGCTGCTCGGGGCTCTCGCTGGTCATCGGCACGAAGTTCTGCGCGATGAGCCGCTCCCGCACCTTCGGCGAGGAGGCGGCCTTCGTGAGGACCGCATTGATCCGCTTGACGAGGTCGTCGGGCATCTTTGCCGACACGATGGCGCCGGCCCAGTTCGAGAAGTCGATCTCGTCGAAGCCCTGCTCGGCCATCGTGGGTACCTCCGGCAGCTGCGCCAGCCGGGTCTTGGCCCCGACCCCGAAGACCTTCACCTTGCCGGCCTTGATCAGCGGCAGCGACGTGACGATGCCGTCGAACAGGATGTCGACCTGGCTGCCCATCAGGTTCTGCAGCGCCGGCGGCGAGCCCGGGAACGGCACGTGCTGCAGGTCCAGCCCCGCCTTGCGGGCAAAGATGGCGCCGGCGTAGTGCGAGCTGGTGCCCGCGGAGTACGAGGCGTAGCTGCCCGGGCTGCCCTTGCCGGTCTTCAGGTAGGCGATGAGGCCTTTCAGGTCGTTGGCCGGCACCGACGGCGCGCTCACCAGCACCATCGCCGAGCGGGCCACCATGGTCACCGGCTTCACGTCCTTGACCGGGTCGAAACTGGTCTTCATCACCAGGGGAATCTCGGTCAGGATGTTGCTGACCATGAACATGATGGTCTGCCCGTCGGGCGGCGCGCTGTTGAGCGCCTGCACCCCGATGGCGCCACCGGCGCCCGGCTTGTTGTCGACGATCACCGGCTGCCCGATCTCGGCCGAGATCGCGTCGGACAACACGCGCGCCACGACGTCCATGGTGCCGCCCGCGGGCGCCGGCACCACGATCCGCACCGGCTTGGTGGTCCAGGCATGGGCGAGCAGGGGCGCGGCAGCCAGGGCGGCTGCCCAGGGCTTCAGGCGGCGAAGGATGTTGTGGGTTTTTTTCATCGCGATGTCTCCAGGTGTTCTGGTGCCGGGGGTGGGGGGGCTCAGGCCGCCTTGCGCAGGAAGCCCTGCTGCGCGCCGTTGCGGTTCGGCGCGAAGCCGTTGGCCGCCAGCGATTCCTCGACGGTGTCGTAGAACACGCCGATCTTCGAAATCTCGCGCGCCTGCTTGGCGGTGGCGATGGGGCGGCCGAACTGGCGCGAGATGGCGACCAGCTGCTCGACCTGCGCCACCGTGCCCATCTTGGCGGAGCGCGACTGGTTCCAGAGGTTGTCCTCGATGCCGCAGCGCACGTGCAGGCCCATGGCGATGCCCATCATGTTCACGGGCAGCACGTTGCGCATGGAGCTTTCCACCGTGAGCACCGCGCCGTCGGGCACGGCGCGCACGAAGTTGGCCAAGCTGTAGATGTTGGGCACGTCCATGCCGCCGCCGATGGCCACCCAGTTCATGACCAGCGGGCCCTTGTAGACGCCGCGGCGCATCAGCCGCTCGACCGAGTCGAAGCTGTTGATGTTGTAGCACTGGAAGGCGCTCTGGATGCCGGCCTTGGTGAGGCGGCGGATGTGCTCTTCGGCCCAGCCCGGCTGCGCGGGCACGGTCATTTCCTTGTAGGCGCGGTAGACCTCGGGGTCTTCCATCGAGGTGCCCCGGGTGTCGGCGTCGTCCCAGTGCTCGACCACGTTCATCTGCGAGGTGTTGATGGTCACCGTCACCTGGTCGGGCGTGGGCTCCAGCTCGGCCAGCATGTGGCGCGTGTCGTCGCTGAGCCACTTGGCGGCGGCGCCTTCGCTCTCGGGTGCGAAGCTGATCGAGCCGCCCACCTGGATGATCATTTCGGGCACGGCCTTGCGCACGCCGGCGATCAGCTCGTTGAACTTCGACAGCCGCTTGCTGCCCTTGCCGTCGAGCTCGCGCACATGCAGATGCAGCACGGTGGCGCCGGCGTTGTAGCAGTCGACCGCCTTCTGGATCTGCTGCTCCATCGTGACGGGAATGTCTTCCGGAAAGTCGGCGGGCACCCACGACGGTGCGTAGGGCGCGGCGGTGATGACCAGCGGCTGCTGGTTTTCGGGGAACAGATGGCCGTCGAGAAAATTCATGGCAGGAACCTCGGTGGAAAGGGAAGAAAGGGGAGGGGGCGGCGCCCGCTCAGAAGACCGCGTCGCCGACGATGCCGGCGCGTTCCATCTTTCGATGGCAGGGCGGGTAGTCCATGACCGCGTAGTGCTGGGTCGATCGGTTGTCCCACATGGCCACGTCGCCCGGCTGCCAGCGCCAGCGCACCTGGTACTCGGGAATCTGCACCTGGCTCACGAGGTAGGCCAGCAGCAGGGCGGCGCCGGGCTGGTAGTCCTGCCCGTAGCGCACGTTGGCCGGCGTGTGGAAGTTGGTGAAGTGGGTCGTGAAGCCGTTGACGAACAGGATCTTCTCGCCCGTGTCGGGGTGCGTGCGCACCACCGGGTGCTCGGCGTCGGGAAACTGGGCCTTCAGCGCCAGGCGCTTCTCGATCGGCATCGCGGCGCCGAAGGTGGCCTCGATGCTGTGGCGCGCGCGCAGCCCGGCGATCTGCTGCTGGATGTGCGCGGGCAGCTTCTCGAAGGCCAGCGCCATGTTGGCCCACATGGTGTCGCCGCCCACCGGCGGGCACTCGACGCAGCGCAGCACGCAGCCGAAGGGCGGCTTCTCGCGCCAGGTGGCGTCGGTGTGCCAGCTGTTCTCGTAGCGGTCGACCGGCGTCTCGGGGTTCTTGTAGATGCGCACCAGGCCCGGGTGCTCGGGGTCGCTGCCGACCACGGGGTGGTCTTCCAGCTCGCCGAAGTGGCGGGCGAAGGCGACGTGCTCGGCGCGCGTGAGTTCCTGCTGGCGGAAGAACAGCACCTTGTGCTGCACCAGCAGCGCGCGGATCTCGGCCGCCAGGCCGGCGTCGCGCGAGGCCTCGGCCAGCGACACGTGGCGCAGCTCGGCGCCGATGGCGCAGGTCACGGGGTGGACCTGGAGGCCGCGCGTGTGCACGGCGGGGGCCCCGTTCGAGAGGCCTGGCTGGATCGTGGAACCCATTGTCTTGTCTCCTGTGCCGGTCGAGGAGGGCCGCTGTGCGGCGGTGACCGTGCTGGGAGCAAGAATAGGTCGGGGCCCCTGCGCGCGCCCCCTCCTCGCAGGAGGGGGAGGCGGCCCCGGAGGGGAGGGAGAAACCCTCAGTGCCCCGCGGCGAGCAGCCCCAGGATGCGCGCGCGCTGCACCACCTGCGTGCGCGTGCCCGCGTCGAGCTTGGCGAACAGGTTCTTCACATGCCACTTGACGGTGGTTTCGCCCACCTGCATGGCGCGCCCGATTTCCTTGTTCGACAGGTTGCGCGCCAGCAGCACCAGCACCTCGCCCTCCTTGGGCGTGAGCACGGCGCCGGGCGATGCGGGCGCCGCAGGCGCGGGCGCAGGCGGCACGGCGGGCGCAAGGGGCGCGACCGCGATCTCGGCCTGCGCGCCCTCGGCCGCGAGCGTGCCGACCCAGGCGCCCAGCTCGGGGTGCGCGTCGGAGAACACGCGCTGCAGTCCGTAGGCGCGCGCCAGGTCCATGGCCTCGCGCAGCAACGCCTGCGCCGGCTGGCCGCAGCGCTCCAGCGCCAGCGCGCGCAGCCCCAGCAGCTCGATGTGCAGGCCGCCCTGCTTGCGCTGGCGCGCCTGTTCGTCGGCGCGCGTCAGCTTCGCGAGGGCGTCGGGCCAGTCGCGCGCGGCAATGGCTGCGTGGGCACGCGCCACGTCGCGCAGCGCCTCCACGCTGCGCCGCCACAGCGGGCCCTGCGGCAACGTGGGGTCGGCCAGTTGCGCGTCGATGCGCTCGCACAGCTCGCGGCAGGTCTGGGCGCGGTGGCGCTGCGCATGCAGGCGCACCTGCTCGGCCAGGCTGGCGATGCGCAGCCGCGGCAGGCGCCGCGCGGCACCGGCCGCGTCGAGTGCGTCCAGCAGTTCCAGCGCGCGGTGCTCGGCGCCCTCGGCCGCCGCGATGCGCGCCGCCGTGCGGTAGGCCTGCAGCAGCGATTCGGGCAGGCCGCTGTGCTCCAGCACGTCGAGGCGGTCGGCCAGCAGCGTGGCGGCGTCGCCCGGCAGGTCGCGCTCCCAGGCCACCGACGCGAGCAGCGCGGCCAGGTTGCAGCTGAAGCGGTGGCGCCGGCCCATCTCGGCCTCGGCGCCGGCCACGGCGGGGCGCAGCAGCTGCTCGGCCAGCAGCACCTGGCCTTCCCACGCATAGCTCAGGCCGATGACCAGTTCGCTCCAGCGCCGGATGTAGTCGACGCCGTGGCCCGGGTGCCCGCGCAGCGCCTGCTGCTGGCGCAGGCGCGCTAGCGCGGGCTCGCCTTCGAGCAGCGCGCGGTAGGCCATGCGGTTGGCGTGAGACTGCAGCAGCAGCGGGTCGGTCAGCGGCACGGCCTCGGTCCAGGGCGCGTGCAGCTCGACGAAGCGGTCGGGGTCGTCCGCGAACACGGCCGCGCCGCCGAGGATCAGCGCGCATTCGCAGCGCAGCGCGTCGCTCACATCGGGCTGCGCCAGGATGCGCGCCACGAAACGGCCGGCTTCTTCGTGCCGCTCGCTCGATGCCAGCGTCCATGCCGCGGCCAGCAGCAGGCGCGGGCGGCGGTCGAGTTCGTCGGCCGGCATCTGCGCCATCCATTCGAGCACCGTGGCCTGCCGGCCGCGCCGCATGAGCGATTCGTAGAGGCTGCGCTCCGCGAGCTCGTAGGCGGTCTGGTGCTGGCCCGCGCTCAGCGCGTGGTGGGCGGCCTCGTCGAGCAACTCGTGCGCGGCCAGCCACTGCGCCGCACGCGCATGCGCCGCCACCTGCTCGGCCGCGTCGAGCGCGGCAAAACGCTGGCGCAGCACGTCGCGCGCCAGCGCATGCATGCGCAGCCACTCGCCCCCTTCGGCGGCGGCGAACACCGGCGTGTCGTTGCTCAGCCGCGCCAGCCGCGCCGCGGCGTCGTCGACGCCGGAGACGGCACGGCACAGCTCGGGATGCAGCAGGTCGAGCACGGCGATGCGGGCCAGGAAGTCGCGATCCTGCGGGTCGAGGTTCACCAGCAGCAGCCGCACCAGCTCGCCCTGCAGCTCGCCGGCGGCGGCCGTCATGTCGCCCAGGACCGTGTGCGCGGCGTGCGCGTCGGCCCCGCGCGCGATGATGGTCGTGGCCAGCTGCAGGCCCAGCGGCCAGCCTTCGGTCAGCTCGTGCAGCCGGGCGGCGGTGTTGCGGTCGACGCGCGCGCCGAAGCGCGCCTGCACCAGCTGCAGCGTCTCGTCGAGGCTGAACTTCAGCAGCGCCGGGCCGATCTCCACGCACTGCCCGTAGGCCACGAGATCCTCGATGTCGAGCCGGCCGTCGGGGCGCGTGGCGATCAGCGTGCGCACGTTGGGCGGGGCGTTGCGCAGCAGGTAGGCCAGCGCCTCGCGCGAGGCGGGCGGCAGGCGGTCGGCCTCGTCGATGACCAGCACCACGTTCAAGGCCGCCTGCGCCAGCTCGGCCAGCAGCGCCGTGACGCTGCCCAGCGTGCCGGGCCGGTCGTCCTGGAACAGGCTGCGCCCGAACGCGGGGCGGCCCATGGCGACGCGCAGCGCCAGCGCCAGGCTCTGCACCAGCCGGCCCGGGTCGTCCTGGCTCTGCGCCGAGACCCAGCCGACCGGCACGCCCAGGCCCAGGTACTCCAGCCGCCACTGCGCCAGCAGCGAGGTCTTGCCGAAGCCCGAGGGTGCCTGCACCACGAACACCGCGTGGTCGCGCAGCGCGTCGGCGCTCGACAGGAGCCGCGCGCGCGAGACGAGGTGACGCGGGACACGGGGCGGCGTCACCTTGAGCAGCAGGTCGCGCGGGGCGCCGCTCGCATCGGGGGGCGGGAAAGTGGCCAAGGCTCGTTCGTGCTCGTGGAGGGAAGAACGAGCCCGATTCTCCACGTCAATCGCGCGAGGCCGAAGCGCGGCGCGGCGCCCCCCGCCGCGCGCGGCTGGCCTTCGCGCTGCAGCCGTACTGCGCATGGAACCAGCGCGACAGTCCGCTGGGCGCGCAGAAGCCGAGCAGGCCCGCGACCTCGGCCAGCGGACGGTCGCCCTCCAGCACATGGCGCACGGCGAGTTCCTTGCGCACGTCGTTGACGATGGCCGAGAAGCTCTGCCCGTCGTGCGCGAGCCGGCGCTGGATCGTGCGGCATTCCACGCCCACGTGCGCCGACACCTGCGCGATGCTGCAGCGCCCGCTGGGCAGGAGCAGCAGCACCGCGCGCCGCACGTCGCCCGGCAGCGCGTCGCCGGGCGCAGGCGCCGCCGCGTCGAGCAGTTGCCGCGCATAGCGCGCCATGGCCGGGTCGGCCGAAGGGTTGGGCGCGTCCAGGTCGTCGCGCGCGCAGACGATGCCGTGAAAGTCCTGGTCGAACGCGACGGCCGCGCCCAGCACGCGATGGTGCGTGCGCAGGTCGCGCGGCGCGGGGTGCGCCAGGCACACGCGCCGGGGCTGCCAGTCGGCGCCGAGGAACTGCCGCAGCAGGCGCAGCATCACGCCCAGCGCCAGTTCGATGCGCTGGCGCGTGGCGCGGTGCGCCTTGCCGGGCTGCACTTCCTCGCGGATCACCACCACCTGGCCGAAGGCCTCGACCATCAGCGACAGCGAGCCGTTGAGCAGCGGCTGGTAGCGCATCAGCACGTCGAGCGAATCGCGCAGCGTCGGCTGCTCGCGCACCAGCAGGCCGACGGCCCCGAGGTTCGACAGCCGCCGCCCCTCGGCCATGCACAGCCCGAAGCTGTCGTTGCCCGAGCGCTCGGCCGAGGCCTGCAGCAGCGCGGCGACGCGGTCGACCGGAATCATCAGGTCGGGCTCGTCCAGCACGCGGGGGCTCAGGCCGGCGTCCAGGAGCATGCGCACCGGGTCCAGGCCGCTGGCGCGGGCGACCTCGCGGTAGTGGGTGAGGCTTGCCGCGCGGACCAGGGAGGACATCGCAAGTCCGCACGTGGCAGTTCTCAGGGCACGAGCACGGTGGCGCCGGTGGTCTTGCGGCCTTCGAGGGCGCGGTGCGCTTCGGCGGCGTCGGCCAGTGCGAAGCTCTGCTGGGGCTCGCTCACGATGCGGCCGGCCAGCACGTGGTCGAAGAGTTCATCGGCCATGCTGAGCATGTGCGGGCGTGGGTGGATGTAGTGCACCATCGCGGGCCGCGTGAGCCAGATCGAGCCCTTCGCCGCCAGCAGCTTGGTGTCGAGGACCACGGCGCCCGACGACGTGCCGTTGCTCACGAGCGTGCCGCGCGGTTGCAGGCAATCGAGCGAGGCCTCCAGCGTGTCCTTGCCCACCGAGTCGTACACGACGGGCACGCCCTTGCCCTCGGTGATCTCGCGCACGCGCTGGGCGATGTTCTCGCGCGAAGTCACGATGGTGTGCGTGCAGCCGTTGGCCTTGGCGACCGCAGCCTTCTCGTCGGTGCTGACGGTGCCGATCATCGTGACGCCCATCGCGCGTGCCCACTGGCAGGCGATGAGGCCCACACCCCCGGCGGCTGCGTGGTACAGGATCGTCTCGCCACCCTTGAGCGGATAGACCTGGCGGAACAGGTACTGCGCCGTCATGCCCTTCATCATCAATGTGGCAGCGGTGCGGTCCGAGATGCCATCGGGCAGCGGGATCAACACATCGGCCGGCATCACACGCACTTGCGAATACGCACCCTGCGGCCCGATGAGATAGCCCACGCGATCGCCCACGCGGATGTCGGTCACGCCCGGCCCCACGGCCTCGACCACGCCCACGGCGTCGGAACCGAGCCCGTTGGGCAGTGCGAGCGGATAGCGCCCGGTGCGGAAATAGATGTCGATGAAGTTGACGGCGATGAGGCTGTGGCGCACGCGCGCCTGGCCCGGGCCGGGCTCGCCGACCTCGACGTGTTCGAGCTTGAGCACGTCGGCGCTGCCGGTCTCGTGGAAGCGGATGGCCTGGTTCATGGTGCGTCTCCTGGGGTGTGTGGGGGCTGGATGGAACGGATTCTTGCGGCGCGTGGCGGCGGCGGGAAGCGTGGTCTTGGCGATGTCCCAAATTGGCAAATCGATGCCCCAATAAAGCAAGAAATGCGGACGGGGTGCGCCGGATACTGACGGCATCGGCCCACCGAGGCCTGCAAGACAACAACCGGAGACACCCCATGAAACTGCTGCAATTTGGACGCGCCGCCGCCGTGGCGCTGGTCGGATGCTCGATGGCCCTCGGGGCCTGGGCGCTGGGCGACAAGCCCGTCAAGCTCATCGTTCCCGCGCCGCCGGGCGGCACGATGGACATCGTGGCCCGCGTCGTCGGGCAGCAGATGGCGCTGGACATCGGCCGCCCCGTGATCGTCGAGAACCGCCCCGGCGCGGGCGGCTCCATCGGCCTGCAGGCCATGCTGCAGGCACCGGCCGACGGCAACACCATCGTGATGGCCGCGAGCAACGTGCTGGCCGAGACGCCGCAGGTCGTGAAGATGCCCTTCGATCCGCTGAAGGACGTGGTGCCCATCGGCTCGGTCGCGCGCTCGGGCGTGGTGCTCGTCACGGCCGTGAACTTCCCGGCCAAGGACTTCCAGGGCCTCGTCGCCGAACTGAAGACGCGCAAGGGCAAGGCCAGCTTCGCCAGCTACAGCCCCGGCACCGTGTCGCAGTACGCGGGCCTCATCCTCAGCGACCGTGCCGGGCTCGACCTGCAGCACATCGGCTACCCCGGCTCGCCGCCCGCGCTGCAGGACCTGCTGGGCGGCCAGGTCGACCTGATGTTCGACGGCATGCTCACCTCGATGCCGCTCATCAAGGCCGGCAAGCTGCGCCCCTATGCCTTCACCGGCAAGACCCGCTCGCGCTTCCTGCCCGACCTGCCCACCACCACCGAACTGGGCTACCCCGACCTGCAGTTCCGCGGCTGGGTCGGCTTCATCGGTTCGGCCAAGCTGCCGGCCGACGTGATGGCCAAGCTCCATGCCGCGATCGAGAAGGCCGGCCAGGCGCCCGCCGTGCAGCAGAAGCTGCTCGACGTGGGCCTGGAGCCCGAACTCAGCGTCGACACGCCCGCGCTCATCGCCGAGACCCGCGCGCTGTCCGAGCGCAACGCCGCCATCGTCAAGAAGTACCGCATCCAGGCGAACTGAGCGGCACGCGCCATTCCATCGGAGACCTCTCATGAAGATCAGACCCCTCACGCCGTCCATCGGCGCCGAAATCTCGGACGTCCACCTGGGCGAGGCCTCGCGCGACCCCGAGTGCTTCGCGTCGATCCGCGCCGCGCTGCTCAAGCACAAGGTGCTTTTCTTCCGCGGCCAGGACATCGAGCGCGCCGAGCACGTCGCCTTCGCACGCTGCTTCGGCGAACTGGAAGACCACCCCGTGGTCGGCAGCGACCCCGAGCACCCGGGCCTCGTGCGCATCTACCGCAGCGACAACAAGCACAGCTACGAGAACACCTACCACTGCGACGGCCTGTGGCGCCAGAGCCCCGCGATGGGCGCGGTGCTGCGCTGCATCGAATGCCCCGAGGTCGGCGGCGACACCATCTGGGTGAACATGGTGCAGGCGCACGACGAGCTGCCCGACGAGATCAAACAGAAGATCGGCAAGCTGCGCGCCAAGGCCAGCATCGAGCATTCGTTCGGCGCCGTGATGCCGATGGAAGCGCGCCTCAAGCTGGGCCAGGACCATCCGCCCGTGGAGCACCCCGTGGTGCGCACGCACCCCGAGACCGGCGAGAAGGTGCTCTACGTGGGCAGCTTCACCACGCACTTCGTGAACTACAGCACCCCCGAGAACGTGCGCCACGGCATCGACAAGACACCGGGTGCGGCGCTGCTGCTGAACTACCTGCTCAGCCGCGCGACCATTCCCGAGTACCAGGTGCGGTGGTCGTGGCAGCCGGGCGACGTGGTCGTCTGGGACAACCGCAGCACGCAGCACTACGCGCTGAACGACTACTGGCCTGCGCCACGAAAGATGGAACGCGCCGGCATCGTCGGCGACGTGCCGTACTGAACATCGCCGCCGCATCCGCCCCCCGCCTCGCCACCTGACAGACGCACGCCATGAACTTCCTCGACGGCCATCTCTTTCCCGAAAACCAGCAGCCGCTGATCATCACCGCCGCGCCCTACGCACCGGGCTGGCTTCCTTCCGACTTCCCGGGCGAGATCCCGGTCACGATGGAAGAGCAGATCCAGAAGGCGGTCGATTGCTACAACGCCGGTGCCACGGTGCTGCACCTGCACGTGCGCGAACTCGACGGCAAGGGCAGCAAGCGGCTGTCCAAGTTCAATGAGCTGATCGCCGGCGTGCGCGCGCGCGTACCCGAAATGATCATCCAGGTCGGCGGCTCGATCAGCTTCGCCCCCGAGAGCGAAGGCGCCGCCGCCAAGTGGCTGAGCGACGACACGCGCCACATGCTGGCCGAGCTGGAGCCCACGCCCGACCAGGTGACGGTGACGGTCAACACCTCGCAGATGAACGTCACCGAGCATGCCGAGCTGGCCGACTTCAAGGGCACCTCGCGCGAGATCCCGGCCATCTTCGAGGCCTACAAGGAGATGACGGTGCCGGCGCAGCCGGGCTGGGTCGAGGAGCACATCCGCCGCCTCACGAAGGCGGGCATCCAGAGCGCCTTCCAGTGCTACAACATCAACAGCTTCGAGTCGGTCGAACGGCTCATGCGGCGCGGTGTCTACAAGGGCCCGCTGGTGATGAACTGGGTGGCGATCAGCGGCGGCATGGACGCGCCCAACATCTACAACCTGGCCAACTTCGTGCGCGCCGTGCCCGACGGCGCGGTGCTCACGGTGGAAAGCTCGGTGCGCAACGTGCTGCCGGTGAACATGATGGGCATCGCGATGGGCCTGCATGTGCGCTGCGGCACCGAGGACGTGCTGTGGAACCAGACGCGCACCGCCAAGATCGGCACCGTGGCGCAGATCGAGCAGCTGGTGGCCATCTCGCGCCAGTTCGGCCGCCCCATTGCCACGGCGCAGCAGGCGCGCGAGATTTCGAAGATCGGCGTGTTCTACGAGACGGCCGAAGAGTCGCTCGCCGCCAACGGCTTCGCGCCGAACCGCAACGGAGGCAACCAGGGCTTCCTGCGCAAGGCGGCCTGAGACAGACGATGGCGATGACGAGGCGTTTCACGCGCGCCGCCTGGCGCCTGCTGGAGGGCATCGCGCATGCCCTGCGCCACGAAGACCTGGTTCAGAACGCGCGCACCGCGCCCTGAGCCACTGCGCCGGCCGTCTGCTTGCTCCACTGCGAGGCGCTGCAACCGAAGTGGTGGCGGAACCAGTGGCTGAAGCTGCTGGGCCCCGAAAACCCCAGCAGCTCGGCCACCTCGCTCAGCGGCAGGTCGCTGTCGCGCAGGTGGCGCTTCACGAGGTCGGAGCGCACGTCGTCGAGCAGGCGGCTGAAGGTGAGGCCTTCGGCCTCGAGCCGGCGGTGCAGCGTGCGGCGGTCCACGCGCAGGTGCCGCGCCACTTCCTGCGCGGTGCAACCGCCGCCGGGCATGAGCGCGAGGATGAGTTCGCGGCAAGCTTCGCGCGTGCTCTCGCCGCGGTCTTTCAGCGCGGCTTCGAGGTACTCGCGCGCGAAACGCGCCACGCCCTGGTCACCTGATTCGCGCGGCTTGCGCAGGTCGGCCGCCAGGCACACGAGGCCGTTGAAATCCTGGTTGAACTTGACGTTGCGCCCGAAGAAGGCGCGGTGCGCCGCCATGTCCGCCGGCGGGCGGTGCGTGAAGCACACCTGCTGCGGGCGCCACTGCGGATCGATCAGCTCGCCGAGGATGCGGAACATGATGCCCACGGCCAGCTCCATCGACTGGCGCATCGGCAGCCCGGGGCTGGGCAGCAGGTCTTCCTGGATGATGACCATGTCGCCCGTGTCCTCGAGGCGAAAGCTCAGCGAGGCGTTCACCAGCTTCAGGTAGCGGCCCAGCGTGTCGAGCGCGTCGCGCGGCGTGGGCTCTTCCTTGAGCACGACGCTGATGGGGCCCAGCGCCGAGAGCTTGCGCTGCGCCGCCAGCCGCAGTGCGAAATCTTCGGTGCGCGTGGCGCGCGCGGTGATCTCGAGCAGCTCGCGCACCGCGTCGCCGGGGATCAGCGTCTCGGGGTGCTCGAGCAGCTGCGCCTTCAGCCCCACGGTGCGCATGAAGGCATGCGGGTCACGGCCGAGCGATTGCACCAGCTCCACGTAGCCGCTGAGGCTCGCGCTGCGCATCAGTCGACCGAGGTGCTTCATGGTGGCTGTGGGAAGGGCCCCGTGTTCACTCGGGGCTGATCTTGAGTTGCAGTTTCTCGATGATGGCCCGATTGTGGGCGGTCGTGGCGTCCAGCGTCTGGCGCAGCTGCACCAGCGTCGCCTCGCGCGGCGGATCGTAATTCTGCGCGAGCAGCGCCTCGCGGAACTTCGGCGCCTGCACGGCCCGGGCCACCTCGGCGCGGATTTTCTCCTGCAGCGCCGGCGGCATGCTGCTGAGCACGAACACGCCCACGCTCGCGTCGGGCATCACGAAGTCGGGCAGGCCCAGCTCGCCGAAGGTGGGCACGTCGGGCAGGAAGCGCGAGCGTTTCGACGACGCCACGGCCAGCGCCTTGATCTTGCCGCTGCGGATCAGCGAAGTGACGTTGCTCACCACCTCGAAGGTCAGCTGCACCTGGTTGCCCATGAGGTCGACCAGCGCCGGCGCCGAGCCCTTGTACGGCACCACGAGGATGTCGTTGCCGCTGCGCGCGCGCAGCATCTCGCCCAGCAGGTTGGAGCGCGTGCCCGTGCTCAGGTTGGCCACGCTGACCGAGCGCGGATGCGCCTTGGCATGCGCCAGCAGGTCGTTCACCGTGTTCGGCGGGAAGCCGGCGTTGGCCACCAGCACATGGAACATGCCCGTCACCTCGCCGACGTAGGTGAAGGTCTTGAGCGGGTCGAAGGGCGTCTTCACCGTGAGCGGAATGTCGGACAGCACGCTCGACGGCCCGACCATCAGCGTGTAGCCGTCGGCCGGCGCGGCCATCAGCGCGCGCTCGGCGATGACGGCGGAGCCGCCCGGCTTGTTGTCCACCAGCACGGTCTGGCCGAGGTTCGTGCGCAGCTGTTCGGCGAGCAGCCGCGCCGCCGCGTCGGAGATGCCGCCCGGCGGTGCGGGAACGATCAGCCGAATGGGCTTGTCGGGCCAGGCCTGGGCCGACGCCGTGCCGCAGCACAGCGCAGCCAGGAAGAGAAGGGAGGCTCGCAGCAGATGCAGACACATGGTTCGTCCTCAGGTGGAAGAGACAAGAAGGGCGTGCGGATTCTGTGGCGCCACCTCCTCTGAATGCTTGGCGCCACGCGTCGGCCACTTACCGGATCGCGACAGCGACACCTGTCTTTGCACGCGCCGTTTCAATGCCCCAAAAAGACAAAACCGCGCCCCCGATGAGCAAGAAGTTTTCGCAGCTGCGCCAGAAACTTTGGCTGCAAGCGCAACCTTTTCACCGGAGACAACCCCATGAACTTCCTCGACGGCCACCTGTACCCCGAGAACCAGCAGCCCCTGATCATCACGGCCGCGCCCTATGCGCCGGGCTGGATTCCCGCCGACTTCCCGGAAGACATTCCGGTCACGATGGAAGAGCAGATCCAGAAGGCGGTCGACTGCTACGAGGCCGGCGCCACCGTGCTGCACCTGCATGTGCGCGAGGCCAACGGCAAGGGCAGCAAGCGCCTGTCGATGTTCAACGAGCTGATCGCCGGCGTGCGTGCGCGCGTGCCCGAGATGGTCATCCAGGTGGGCGGCTCCATCAGCTTCGCGCCCGAGGACGATGGTGCCGCCGCCAAGTGGCTCAGCGACGACACGCGCCACATGCTGGCCGAGCTCACGCCCCGGCCCGACCAGGTCACGGTGACCGTCAACACCACGCAGATGAACGTGACCGAGCACGCCGGCCTGGACGACTTCAAGGGCCTGTCGCGCGGCGACCCGCGGCTGTATTCGACGTACCGAGACATGATCGTGCCCTCGAACCCCAGCTGGGTCGAGGAGCACATCCGCCGCCTCACGGCCGCGGGCATCCAGAGCGAGTTCCAGTGCTACAACATCAACAGCTTCGAGACCATCGAACGCATGATCCGCCGCGGCGTCTACAAGGGCCCGCTGGTGATGAACTGGGTGGCCATCAGCGGCGGCATGGACCAGGCGAACATCTACAACCTGGCCAACTTCCTGCGCGCCGCACCCGACGGCGCAGTGGTCACGGTCGAGAGCTCGGTGCTCAACGTGCTGCCCGTGAACATGATCGGCATCGCCCTGGGCCTGCACGTGCGCTGCGGCATCGAGGACGTGCTCTGGAACCAGACCCGCACCGGCAAGATGAGCTCGGTCGAGCAGATCAAGCAGCTCGTGCGCATCGCGACCGAGTTCGGGCGCCCCATCGCCACCGCGCAGCAGGCGCGCGAGATCATGCAGATCGGCGTGTTCTACGAGACCACCGAAGAGACGCTGCAGGCCAACGGCTTCGCGCCCAACCGCAATGGGGCGCAGCAGGGCTTCCTGCGCAAGCCGGCCTGATACCGCTTCCACCGCTTCCCGGGGGGCGGTTGACGTACCGACTGGTCAGTCGGTAGACTGGGCCGATCGCGCAGCTCACCGGGCTGCATCGCATCGCACAGAAAGCCCCCGATGAGCGAGAACTTCGCAGCCGAACTCCATCGCCGAGCGACCACGGCCCTGCAGGCCGGGCGCGCCGACGCGCAAGGGGAGGGCGACCGCGTGCCGGTCGGCCAGTACACCGACGAAGCCATCGCACGCGACGAGCGGCGGCTGCTGCAGCGGCATCCGCAGCCGGTGGCGGCCAGCGCATCGCTCGCCTCGCCGGGCGCGTGGCTGTCGCTCACGCACACCGGCGTGCCGCTGCTGCTGGTGCGCCAGGAGAACGGGCAGGTGCAGGCGTTTCTCAACGTGTGCCGCCACCGCGGTGCGCGCGTCGTGCCCGAGGGCAGCGGCAGCGAGGCGCGCGCCTTCGTCTGCCCGTACCACGCATGGACCTACAAGCCCGACGGCGCCTTGCGCGGCGTGCCCGAGTCCTTCGGATTTCCCTGCCTGAAGCAGGACGAGTCGGGCCTGCGCCGGCTGGCCACGGTCGAGCGCGCGGGCGTGGTCTGGGTCGTGTGCGATCCCTCGCAGGCGGACAGCGACCCCGGCGCGCACCTGGGCGCGCTCATGGACAACCTCGAGTCGCTGGCCGGGCTGCGCGCGCCCGTGGCCTATGCGCCGCGCACGTACGAGGTCGAAGCCAACTGGAAGCTGCTGGTCGACGGCTCCTTCGAGGCCTACCACTTCAAGGTGGCGCACCGCGAGACCATCGCCCACATGTTCCTGCACAACCTGCAGGTGATCGACGAGTTCGACCTGAACCGGCGCCTGTACCTGCTCAAGTCGAAGTTCCAGGAGCACCAGCCCGACATTGCCGGTTTCGATCCGCGCCGCTACGGCAACCTGACCTACTTCTTCTTTCCCAACACGACCATCCTCGTGCAGCCCGATCATGCGCAGCTCAGCATGCTGGAGCCGCTGGGCGCCACGCGCACGCGCGTGCACGAGCTCACGCTGATTCCCGAGGCACCGGCCTCGGAGAAGGCGACGGCGCACTGGGACGCCAACGTCGCGCTGTACCGGCGCACGCTCGCGGAAGACTACGCGCTGGCCGAGTCGATCCAGGCCGGGCTCGCGTCGGGCGCGAACGACGCGCTCAGCTTCGGCACCTTCGAGTACAGCGCGCCGCGCTTCCATGCGCAGCTCGCGCAGCAGGTGGCGGCCATGCCGGCCGCACGCTGACGCGCGAGGGTGTCGCGCGTGCAACAACCAGACCCCAAGACACAAGAAAGAATGGCGCGCATCGCGTCTGATCGCCGGTCGCGTCTTCGCGGCATGCGCTGGGCGTGACGCATTCCAGAACCGCCGATGGCCACCCTTGCCCCTTCCCGTAAAGAAACGATCCTCGCGCGCGCCGAGCAGCACTTTGCCGACCACGGCTTCCAGGGCGCGTCGCTGTCGGCCATCGCGCGCGATTGCGAGGTCGGCAACCCGGGGCTGCTGCACCACTTCGCGAGCAAGGAGGTGCTGTACCGCGCCGTGCTCGAGAAGCAGGCCGAGGACCTGACGGCGCGCATCTGCAAGCGCGTCGAGGCGGCGCCCGACCTGCCTGCGCGGCTGCAGGCCTTCGTCGCGCTGCAGGTCGAGTGGATGCATGCGCGGCCCACGGGCTTCAAGCTCGTCACGCGCGAACTGCTCGACAACGCCGAGCGCATCCAGCATGCGCAGACGCGGCCGCTCGAAGGCTTCCTGCAAGCCAGCCTGGGCCTGGTGGCCGCGGCGCAGGCGGCCGGCCTCGTGCGTGACGACCTGTCGGCCGTGGTGGTGCTCACGCTCATCTTCGGCACGCTCAACTACGCCAAGATGGCACGGCCCACCTTTGCCAAGACCTTCGCCGAGCCTGCGCTGAAGAGCGACACGGCCTGGATGAAGGCGATGGCGCGCGACGTGTTGCGCGTCATCTCGCCGCCCTGATTTTTTCTTTTTCTCTTTCCTTCCCAGCAACCCCGACCAAAGGACGTTCCCTTGAAAACCCGCATCACCGAACTCTTCGGCATCCGCCACCCGATCATCCAGGGCGGCATGCACTATGTCGGCTTCGCCGAGCTGGCCGCGGCCGTCTCCAACGCCGGCGGCCTGGGCATCATCACGGGCCTCACGCAGAAGACGCCCGAGCTGCTGGCGCGCGAGATCGCGCGCTGCCACGAGATGACCGACAAGCCCTTCGGCGTGAACCTCACCTTCCTGCCGACCTTCGCCTCGCCGCCGTACCCCGAGTACATCGCGGCCATCGTCGAAGGCGGCATCAAGGCCGTGGAAACCGCGGGCCGCAGCCCCGAGGCCTACATGCCGGCGCTGAAGGCCGCGGGCATCAAGGTGATCCACAAGTGCACCTCGGTGCGCCACGCGCTCAAGGCCGAGCGCATCGGCTGCGACGCCGTGAGCGTCGACGGCTTCGAGTGCGGCGGCCACCCCGGCGAAGACGACGTGCCCAACATGATCCTGCTGCCGCGCGCGGCCGAGGAACTGAAGATCCCGTTCGTCGCCTCGGGCGGCATGGCCGACGGCCGCAGCCTCGTGGCCGCGCTCGCGCTGGGCGCCGAGGGCATGAACATGGGCACGCGCTTCATCGCCACCAAGGAAGCGCCGGTGCACGCCAACGTGAAGCAGGCCATCGTCAACGCCTCGGAGCTCGACACGCGCCTGATCATGCGTTCGCTGCGCAACACCGAGCGCGTGATCAACAACGCGGGCGTGGAGCGCCTCATGGAGATCGAGCGCGCCAAGGGCGACGCGCTGAAGATCGACGACATCATGGACCAGGTCGCCGGCATCTACCCGAAGGTGATGACCGAGGGCCACATGGACGCTGGCGCCTGGAGCTGCGGCATGGTGGCCGGGTTGATCCACGACGTGCCCAGCTGCGCGGAGCTCATCGACCGCATCATGGCGCAGGCGGACGAACTCATCGCCAAGCGCCTGGCGGGCATGCTGAGGGGCTGAGCTGTCAGTACGTCACGGTCACCGTGATGGTGCTGCTGTAGGGACCCGGTGCCACGTACTGGCTGGCCGGAATGCGGCCGTAGACGGTGTGGGGGCGCAGCGTGGTGACGCCACCGAGGTTTGCCAGCGCGCTGTAGCTGTCGCTGACGCTGTTGAGGCCCCAGACGGTGCTGCGCGCGTTGGTGGTGTAGAGGTTGTAACCCAGCGGCGTGGCACCGACCGGGCCCACCATCTGCCGGCTGGCGATGTTGCCGGCCGAGCCCGCGTCCAGGCTGATCGTGAACGACAGCGTCACCAGGATGCCCAGGCCCGTGACCGTGCCGGCGACGGTCACGGTCGAGGTGTTGTCCTTGGGCGTCGCGGCGGCCGGGTCGTAGTTGCCGAAGGCCAGCGCTGTCGCGCTGACGGTGGCGCTGCAGCTGAACACGCCCACGCCCGAGCACGCGGCCAGCGACGCGCCCGGGGCCAGCAGCCCCGCCAGCGCCAGCGCGGCCGTCAGCGCGGGGACGGTGACGACACGGGTTCGCATCGGTAAGGTCCCATCGAGGGCAGTGCGCCGGCGGCGCGGTCGGGTTCGCCCAGCGTGAAGCGGCAATGCCCGCGCTTCCATCGCGCCTCGAAGCGCTCGTTCGGCTGCGGGTCGTCGACCGACACGAGGCCATGAAAGCCCGACAGCAGCGAGGTGCCGCGCGCCGGCCGCATCACGTCGATGCCCGGCGGCAGCGGGCTGCCGTCGGGCAGCAGCACGGTGACGTTCGCGATCGCGTCGCGCGCGATGTCGAAGCTGGCCTGCGCCACGCCCTTGTAGCGCGGCACCACGCGCAGCACGTCGCTGCGCACCTGCGCCTCGATCGGCAGGTCGCCGTTGTCGATGCTGATGTGGTTGGGCTCGTAGGCGCGCAGGCCCGAGACGACGGCGCGGCCTTCGCTGTCGGTGGTGGTCCAGGGCTGGTTCTCGCGGTAGACCTTCACGCCGGCGGCGCCGGGCACGGTCACGAGCGCGAAGGCGTCGTCCGACTGGCGGGTGGCAAAGCCCACGCCGCCCGCGAAGCCCACGGCGCCGCTGGCGCGCAGGCGCACCGCGGTCTGGCCCTGGGCGCGCGCGGCTTCGGCCGTCAGCATGCCGTAGCGACCGCGCCAATCGACCGCGGCCTCGCTGCGCGCGTTCTCGCCATCGGCGGCGCGCAGGCGGTAGCCCCAGCCCGTGTCGTTGGGCGGCTGCTGCACCCACTCGGCCACGGCCGAGTGGCCGCCCGGCTTCTGATGCTGCACCGAGAGCGTGGCGTGCTGGCGATCGCCGAGCGTGAAGCTGAGGCTCACGTTCACCGAGGTGACGGAGCGCTTGCCGTCCTGGCGCGTGTGGGCCACCGAGGTGCCGAGCCAGGCGTTGCCGCCCAGGCCGATCGACCAGCTGGCAGTGGTCACGCCGATGTGCTCGCCGGTGTTGTAGCGCAGCCGCGTGTGGCTCGCGCCCAGCGTGCCGTAGCGGCCGAGCGAGCGGCCTGCGAAGAGTTGGGTCTGTGCGTCGGTGTGCACGGGGCTGTCGTGCCAGGCGATCTGCGTGAAGCCGCGGCTGGCCACCTGGCGGCTCACCGAGAAGTTCCACTCGTCGCTGGTGCGCGTGTAGGCGGCGCGCCAGAGGCGGCCGCTGTCGCCGTCCCTGCTGCGGCTGGCGGCGCCGTGCAGCGAGAGCTCGCCGAGCGTGCCCCAGACCCAGGTCACGCCGGCGCCCGCGGTCTGGCTGCGCGCACTGGCCTCGCCGCGCGCCTCGACGGTCACGCTGTCGTTCACGCCGTGGCGCCAGGTGCCGGCGACGAAGGGCGGGCCGTAGTCGAAGCTGCGCTCGCCGTAGCGCAGGCGCGTCCAGCCGGCTTCGAGCGAGTAGTCGGACAGGCCGGCGCGCAGCAGGTTCGAGCTCACGTAGTAGGGCGTGGTCACGGTGCGCTGCACGCCGAGCGCGTCGGTGACGGCGAAGCGCATCTCGCCCGCGCCGGTGAGCACGGGCACGTCGCTGAGCGCGAACGGGCCGGCGTCGACACGGCGCTGGTAGCGCAGCGTGTCGTTCACGTACACCTCCACCGCCGACGGCACGGCCGCGCCGCCGCGCAGGGTCGGCATCGGGTAGCTGATGAAGCCGGGCTGCAAGCCGAAGCGGGTACCGAACTGCACGCCGCCGAAACGAAAGGGCGTCGACCATGCGGCGGCCTGCGTGATCGTGTCGCCCACCGTGAGGCGCGTGAGCCGCGCGGGGTCGTCGCGGCGGAAGTAGCTGTCCAGCCGCGTCGTGCCGCGTCCGCCGAATGCGGACTGCCCCGCGACGACGCTCGTGCCCACCAGCCCCCAGTCGCCCGAGGCCGCCGCATCGAAATAGCCCGAGGCGCGCGTGCCCTCGCGGTCGTGCTGCAAGGCCAGGTCGTAGTTGAGAAAGGCCCCGAAGGCCGAGGCCGACAGCGGCGGGCGGTCGCCCGCATGCGCATGCACGGTGCCCAGCGTGAACGCTTCGGCGGGCACGCTCAGGTCCACGCTCTGCGCGCCTTCGTCGAGCTGCAGTTGCGCGCCCGGCAGTGCGCGCAGGTCGTAGTAGTCGGTGCCGTCGCGCTGCAACGCCGCGGTGGCGGGCCGCACCAGGCGCCAAGCCGCGAAGTCGGGCGCCGACGCCAGCAGCTGGGCGCCGCGCCGCAAGAGCGGCCGTGGCGCGGGCTGGCTCAGGCCGTTGATGCGCACATCGAGGATCGCGGGCTGCACCTCGCCCGCCACATCAACGGGCGACGTCTGTGCGCAGGCCACGCGCAGGCCCAGCCAGCCGCAGCAGACCCACAAGCTAGCGTGGCGTGGCGGGCGCACGGGGCACGCGCACGGTGGCGCTGGACGACGCCTCGGGGGCATCGGTGGCGGCCTCGACCTGCAGCCGGGTGTCGGGCGGCAGGGTGGGCAGTTCGATGTCGATGCCGGCCGACTGCCCGGCCAGCGCGTACTGCGACAGGCTCTTGCGCAGCAGCTCGGTGCCGTCCTCGCGGCGCACCACGAGCTGCGTGACCTGGATGTGCTCGCTGCCCTGGTTGTCGAACACCAGCCGCCAAGCCATGCCTGCCGTGCCGGTGGCGCGCCCCGAAGGCTGCAGCGACCATTGCAGCGCGCGGCGCAGCTGCAGCGGCGGCACGAAGATCGGCACGCCGATGCGCAGCAGCGTCTGCACCTTCGCGCCCTCGGCACCGTCCGCCGGCAGGGCCTGGTCGCGCGGCAGCTGGCGCAGGAAGATGCGGTAGCTGCGCTCGCCGGCGCCGGCCGGCACCTGCAGCCCGAGGCGCACGATCTGCCGCCCGCCCGGCGGCAGGCGGAAGATGGCCGGGTTGACCAGCACGTCGCGCGTGGGTTCGTAGGCATCGCGCCCGTCCTGCTGCGACCACGCCACCACCTCGGCCTGCACGGCGACCTCGGTGTCCTCGGCGTTGCCCATGGTGAGCGAAGCGACCGGGCGCTGCGGCGTCAGCACGATGCGCAGCGGCGCCACGCTGAGGCTGGTGGCCGCGGCGGGAGCGGGGGCAAGGGCGGCCAGCAGCAGGCCGGCCCCCCATGCGACTGGCAGCAGGGCGCGACGCATGCCGTGGCGGCCTGCGGTGAAGGCGGTCAACGGCGCCCTCAATAGGTCAGCGAGACCGTGATCGTGTCCGTGTAGTCGATGGCCGGCGCCGCGGTGTACTGCCCCGTGGGAATCAGGCCGTAGATCGTCTGCGTCTGCGGCGTCCCGTTACCGACGTAGCCGGTGCCGGCGACGCTGTTGTCCCAGTTGGTCTGGTGCGCGCTGTCCTTGAAGAGGCCGTAGCCCAGCGTGTTATTGCCGGCGGCCGCCGTGGGGCTGGTCATCAGGCGGTTCGTGATCGTCGCGCCCGAGCCGCCGCCCGCGCTCAGGCCGAGCGAGTAGGGCGTGCCGAAGGTGCAGGTCACGTTGAGGCTGGTGGTGCCGGCCAGCGCGGTGGCTGACGCCGGGTCGTACGGCCCGAACGCCAGCGTGGCCGGCGTGGTCATCAGGCAGGCCTTGAGCACCGTGGCCGTGACCTGGAAGGTCGTGGTCGTCGTGACCGCCTGCGCGGGCAGCAATGTCAACAAGGCACCGACGGGCAGCACGGTACGGGCCAGTGTTCGAAGGAGGGAGCGAGGCTGGTGGCGCATCGGACGGGACCTTTCATCGGTGACTGGAAACCCAGGAACGACAGTGAAAACCCACCCACCGTTTCCAGTAGTGGGCGCCCCCTTTCTAACCAATCTCTCCCCGATGGGACATAGGACGCAGCCCTGTCGTCGACAGCTTGCTACAGATTTTTCCGAGGGCGGGAGGGCTCATGAGTGATTTCGGTCTACAGCCCGGGCCGGGCCTAAGTCGGATGTCTTCATGGGGCGCGACCTCTTGTCTGAGGGGGGTGGTGCGTGCGGTGTATAGAACCGTTTACATTTACGCTCTTGGGAGTCGCCATCCAACGCCATTGCAACCTTGCCCGCGAGGTCCATCCAACGTGATCGCCGAAATACATGCTGATGCCGCGCCTGCTGGCCTCGCCTCGGGGTTCACCATGGCGTTCCAGCCCATCGTGGACCTGGGCCGGCACGAGATCTATGCGCACGAGGCGCTGGTGCGCGGCCTCTCGGGCGAAGGCGCCGCCGAGGTGCTCGGGCGCGTCGATCCGGTCGACCGCTTCGCCTTCCACGAAGCCTGCCGCGTCAAGGCCATCGAGATCGCCTCGCGCCTGGGCATGAAGTCGCGCCTGAGCCTCAACGTCATGCCCAACGACGTCGCGGGGCAGGCCGAGTGCTTCCGCACCGCCATGGCTGCCGCCAAGCGTTGCAAGTTTCCGGTGCGCCAGCTGATGTTCGAGATCACCGAGGGCGAGCGCGTGCGCGACCTGCACGGCCTGGCCGACACCTTCCGCGCCTTCAAGCGCCACGGCTTCACCTCGGCCATCGACGACTTCGGCGCGGCCTACGCGGGCTTCGAGCTGCTGGCCGCGTTCCAGCCCGACGTGGTGAAGATCGACCTGAGCCTGATCCGCGGCATCCATGCCGACCCGGTGCGGCTGACCATCGTGCGGGGCTTCGTCGCCACCTGCGACGAGCTGCGCATCCGCGTGATCGCCGAAGGCGTGGAGGCGCCCGAAGAGGTGCGCGCCTTGCGCGAGATCGGCGTGGAGCTGTTCCAGGGCTACCTGTTCGCACGGCCGGCCATCGCCACGCTGCCGGCGGTGGCGTGGGACGCCGCCGCCTGAGCCTGCCCTGACCTCGGACCTTGTGGGTCAGACGTTGCTGGTCGCGCGCACTTCCTCGAGCGTGGTCCGGCCCGCCAGCACTTTCTCGATGCCGTCCTGACGCAGCGTGCGCATGCCCTCGCGCATCGCGGCGTCCTGCAGTTCCTCGGCGCGCGCGCCGCCCTGCACCAGCCGGCGCAGCTCCCTCGACATCACCATGAGTTCGTGGATGCCCACGCGGCCCCGGAAGCCGGTGTCGTTGCAGTGCTTGCAGCCGGTGCTGGTGTAGGTCTGCAGCTGGCCGTCGCGCCCGTGGCGCTGCACCCACTCGGCGCGCACGGCGTCGCGCGCGGCCGGCGTGTCCTGCGCGCCGAAGGCGTGCATGTAGTCGGCCAGCAGCTCCTCGACCGCCTCGCTCGTCGCCGGGCGGCTTTGCACGCACTGCGGGCACAGGCAGCGCACCAGCCGCTGCGCCAGCACGGCCAGCAGCGAGTCGGCGAAGTTGAACGGGTCCATGCCCATGTCGAGCAGGCGCGTCACGGTTTCGGGCGCGCTGTTGGTGTGCAGCGTCGACAGCACGAGGTGGCCGGTGAGCGAGGCCTCGATGGCGGTCCTGGCGGTCTCGGCGTCGCGGATCTCGCCGACCATGATCACGTCGGGGTCGGCGCGCACGAAGGCGCGCAGCGCCTTGGCAAAGGTCCAGTCGATGCGCGGGTTGACCTGCACCTGGCGCAGGCCCGGCTGCGTGATCTCGATCGGGTCTTCGGCGGTCCAGATCTTGCGCTCGGGCGTGTTGATGCGCATGAGCGCCGAGTGCAGCGTGGTGGTCTTGCCCGAGCCCGTGGGGCCCACGCACAGCACCAGGCCGTAGGGCCGGTCGACCGCCTGCGAAAACTGCGCCAGGTTGCGCTCGGACAGGCCCAGCGCATCGAGCGCGATGGGCTTGGCCGAGGCCAGGATGCGCATCACCACGTCTTCCAGGCCGTTGTTGGTCGGGATGGTGGCCACGCGCAGCTCGATGCGGTGCTGCGGCGAGTACTTCGAGAAGTTGATCTTGCCGTCCTGCGGCTTGCGCTTTTCGCTGATGTCCAGGTCGCACATGATCTTCACGCGCGCCACCACCGCGTTGCGGTAGCTGGGCGGCAGCTCCAGGTAGGTGTAGAGCCGGCCGTCGCGGCGAAAGCGGATGCGCGTCTTTTCCTGCCCGGGGTCGCTCTCGATGTGGATGTCGGAGGCGCCCTCGCGGTGCGCTTCGAGGATCATGCTGTTGATCATGCGCACCAGCGAGTTGTCCGACTGCTCCACGGGCGGCTCGCCGGCCGCGGGCGCGGCGGCCGATTCTTCCTTCTCGAGCGTCTTCAGCAGCGTGCTGGTGCCCGTCATGTCGAACTCGAGCGGACGCATCGGGTCGTTCATGTCGACCACCGGGCGCTCGGCCGCCACCTGGCCGACCTTCTCGTAGGCCTTGTGCAGCACGCCGTCCAGGTCCAGGCACTGGCCCAGCACGGGAAGCACCTTCATCTGCGCGATGAACTCCACCTCGTCGATCACCGCGTGCCGGTTGACCGGGTCGTCGAGCGCCACCACCAGGCGCCCGCCGTGCAGCATGAGCGGCATCACCTGCAGGCGCCGCGCGGCCTCGTGGCCGACCTTGCGCAGCGCGTCGGCCGCGGCCGGAAACACATGCAGGTTCACCAGCGGGTAGCCCATCTTGCGCACCAGCGCGGTCTGCAGCTGGCCGCGGCTCACGACGCCCATGCGCACCAGCGTCTCGCCCAGCGGCACCGTGGGCTCGCGCTGCTGCTGCTGGAGCGCCGCGTCGAGTTGCGCCTGCGTGATCATGCCCAGCGACATCAGCGCCTGGCCGATGCGCGCGATCGGCATGCGGCTTTGCAGGTCGAGCTCCTGCACGAGCTGTTCGGGCATGACGACTTCGGTGGCTGCCATGGATGGGTCTCCTGGTGGGGGTGAGGGGGTGCGGCGGGCGTGCCGACGCTAACGGTAAAACGCGAAACGGTTGCGGCCCTGCGACTTGGCGGCGTAGAGCGCCGTGTCCGCCCGTGCGAGCAGTTCGCCGGCACCGACGGTGGCGTCGACCGTCTCGACGAACACGATGCCGATGCTGGTCGTGACGTCCAGCCGCCGGCCTTCCACGGGGAACGCCGGCGCCGCGATCTGCGAGACGATCTTGTGCGCCACGCCCGCCACCGCGTCCTGCGAGTGCACGTTCTCCAGCACGATCACGAACTCGTCGCCGGCCAGGCGCACCACGGTGTCGGTCTCGCGCACGCTGGCGCGCAGGCGGCGCGCATATTCGGCCAGCACGCCGTCGCCGGTGGAATGGCCGAGCGTGTCGTTGATGGCCTTGAAATGGTCGATGTCCAGGAACATCAGCGCCATGCCGCCTTCGGCGCGGCGCACGCGCGACATCGCTGCGGGCAGCTGTTCGTTGAAGGCCAGCCGGTTCGGCAGGCCAGTCAGCACGTCCATGCGCGCCAGCTCGATGAGCTTGCGCTCGGCCTCCTTCAGCGCCGTGACGTTGAAGGTCATGAGGTAGAAGCCCGCCGTGTGGCCCGCCAGGTCCTTGTCGGGAATCAGGTTCACCTGGAAGTGCGCCTCCCGGTCATCGATTGGCACCTGCACCGGGTACTGCGTGGCCCTGCCGGCGAGCACCGTGGGCAGGTGGGGCGTGTGCTGCACGTACACCGCCTCGCCCACGGCCGAGCGCAGCGTCACGCCGTCCAGCGGTGCGCGCTCGTCCAGGCCCGCCATGCGCCGCGCGCGGCTGTTGCCGTACAGGCAGTTCTCGTCGCGGTCGAAGTAGGCGACCAGCGCGGGGATGTTGTCGGTCACGTCGCGCAGGCGCTTTTCCTGCTGCGTGAGGGCGCGGCGGATGTTCACTTCGTCGGTGATGTCGAAGGTCATCGCGAACACGCCGTGCACCATGCCTTCGGCGTCCTGGTCGGGGATGTAGTGGGCCTTGAAGGTGCGGTCGCCGATGCCCAGCGCCGCGTCGCCGGCCTTCTCGACGATCACCGTCTCGCCCGCCAACGCGCGCTCCATGTGGGGCCGCACCACCGCGAAATCGGCCGCGCCCCGCACGGCCGGCATCCACTGGCCCACCAGCGGCTGGCCGTGGTGCAGCGTGCGCACCTTGGCATTGACGAAGGTGTAGTACAGCGCGGCGTCGACGTGCGAGACCAGCGCGGGAATGTTGTCGGCGATGGTGCGGATCTGCGCCTCGCTGTGCGCCAGTTCGAGCTCGATGTGCTTGCGCTGCGTGATGTCGAAGGTCATCGCGTAGTAGCCGCACACCCGCCCCTGCGCGTCGAGCTCGGGGATGAAGTCGGTCTGGAAGAAGTGCTCTTCCTCGTCGCGGTGCGCGGCGCCGCGCCGCTCGAAGGACACGGCCTCGCCGGCCAGCACGCGCCGCAGGTTGTGCTCGAGCGTCGGGTCGTCGTGCAGGCCGCTCATGCTCTGCACGGGCTGGCCCACCAGCTCCTCGGCGCTGTAGCCCAGCTCCTCGCACAGCCGCGCATTCACGAAGGTGTAGCGGCCCTGCGCGTCGGCGTGCGAGATCATGGCCGGCAGGTTGTCGGTGATGTCGCGCAGGAACTTCTCGCTGGCCTGGTGCTGCTGCATGAGCCGGTCGAAGGTGCGCGAGAGGTCGCCGATCTCGTCGTCCGGGTAGGTGCGCGCCACGGCCGCCTGCGCGGGCGCCGCGTGGGCGTCGAGCATGTGGCGGTGCAGCCCGGTGAGCGGGCGCAGCTGCTGGCGCACCACGGCCAGCGCGAGCGCGCCGGCCAGCAGCGCCAGCACGATGGCACCGATCCACGCGGTGCGCTCGATGGCGTCGATGCGGGCAAAGGCCTCGTGGCGCGGGTACATCGAGCCCATGATCCAGTCGGCCTGGCGGATGCGCTTGAAGGCGTACAGGCCGGGAACGCCCGCATGGTTCACGCCTTCGATGGTGCCTTCGAAGCCGCCGATCGCGCGGTCGAGGTCGGGCGCGTCGTCGGCCATGGCCATGTTGGCCTGCTTGAGCACGCGGTCGGCCAGCGGGTGGTCGATCACGATGCCGTCCGCGGTGGTGATGAACACGTAGCCCGTCTGGCCGAAGCGCACGTCGGCCAGCTCGCCCAGGATGTTGCGGTCCTTCAGGTTGATGGAGCCCGAGATCACGAACAGCACCCGGCCGGCCGCATCGAGCACCGGCTCGGTGATGGCGACCTGCGCCAGGCCGTTGAGCCGGTTGCGGTAAGGCTCGGAGATCACGCCGGTGCGCGCGGCGACCGTGTCCTTGAAGTACGCGCGGTCCTTCACGTTCACCTTGCCGATCTGTCGCGCGCCGTTCAGGTTGGCGACCAGCTCGCCGTCCGTGTCTAGGAAGGCGACGTTGTCGAACGCCGCCCGCAGGGACTGGTGCTTTTCCAGAAAGGCCTGCAGCGGCGCGGCGTTCGTGATGCCGTGCGAGCCCACGCTCTCGGCGATCGTCTTCAGCAGGATGCGCCGGCTCGCGAACTTCTGCTCCACCGCGCTCGCGATGGCCGACAGCCGCGCGAACTCCTCGTTGGCGATCGAGGCCTGCATGCGGCTCTTGACCAGGTGCAGCGCCACCGTGGCGATGATGAAGGTGGTGGCCAGCACGACGGCCGCAACGCCGACGCTGAGGCGCGTGTTCAGGCTGATGCGGCGTTTCGCGGTCGCGAAGAGTTTCATGGGCGTCGTGCAGGCGGTGCAGCGAAGCGGCGGGGACCACCGGCCGGGCCGGCCATGGGGGCACGGCACACACCCTTCGCGCGTTGCGCAGCTAGTGTGTCAGAAAGTGCGAGAAATGCGCGCCATTGCGGTGCATCTCGCGGGGTTCCCGGGGGCCGGAGTGTTGCGCAGGTGCGCGAGGGAAACCAATCGTATTACTCGACGCGCGGCGGCGGCTCCGATCGGGCGGCCGCGGGCGAGCGGGCCGGCGCGATGAGCACCATCGCGCCGTCCTGCCCGCGCCGCACGCGCAGGCGCGTGCCGTCGAGCAGGCGCTCCAGCGCCGCGTCGGCGGCGATCTTTCCCCTGATGCCCCGGGTCGAGAGGTCCTTGACGTCTTCCATCTTGTAGATGAGCTGCACGCCCGACTGCGCGATGTAGGCGTCGAGCGCGGGCCGCAGCTCGCCGCCCTTCACGTCGAACTCCCGCGCGTGGGCGAGGGCCAGCCCCGTCGCCAGCAGGCCGGCGGCGGCCACGAGGGCAAGGCGGGGGCGGGTGAGCAAGAGGGCAAGGAA
>NZ_JBWKXQ010000040.1:0-56261 GCF_059423125.1 Variovorax sp. GW531-E2
GAAATCAAGGAGGAGGGCGAAGCCCGGGGGACATTCGCGGAGGGAAGTACCCGGTGGCCTGTGCACGCGCCCTGAACAACGAAACCAAAACAAGAACAACATGAGCAGTTCCACAGAAGCCCTCGCCCCGATCGCGATCCCGCGTTCGAATCACTTCGACCGCGAACGCTGGCTCACCGGCGCCGCCGTGCTGCTCGTCGTGCTGCTGCTCGTCGTGATCGTCGCGCTCCCCGTCGGCGCGCTGGTCGGCCAGAGCTTCTACGACCGCGCAGGCAGCTTCGTCGGCCTGACCAACTTCGCGCGCTACCTCGAGAGCCCCGCGCTCGTTCAGTCTGCCTTCAACAGCGTGCTGCTCGCGGTGATCAGCGCCGTGCTGTGCACCGCCATCGCCTACGTGTACGCCTACGGCCTCACGCTCTCGTGCATGCCCGCCAAGGGCCTGCTGCGCGCCGTGGCGCTCATGCCGCTGCTGGCGCCCTCGCTGCTGCCGGCCATCAGCCTGATCTACCTGTTCGGCAACCAGGGCCTGTTCAAGGGGCTGCTGGGCGACCTGTCGATCTACGGCCCGCTGGGCATCGTGCTCGGCTCGGTGTTCTGGACGCTGCCGCATGCGCTGCTGATCCTCACCACCGCCATGGCCACGTCCGACGGGCGTTTGTACGAAGCCGCGCAGACCCTGGGCGCCTCGCGCTGGCGCATCTTCCGCACCGTCACGTTGCCGTCGTCGCGCTACGGCCTCATCGTGGCCGCGATGGTCGTGTTCGTGCTCGTCATCACCGACTTCGGCGTGCCCAAGGTCGTGGGCGGCCAGACCGGCGTGCTCGCGACCGACATCTACAAGCAGGTGGTCGGCCAGCAGAACTTCCAGATGGGCGCGGTGGTCGGCCTCGTGCTGCTGATTCCGGCCGTGCTGTCGTTCCTCGTCGAGCGGCGCGTGCGCCGCAAGCAGGCCGCGGCGCTGTCGGCGCGCGCCACGCCGTACCAACCCGAGCCGGTGAAGGCGCGCGACCGCGCACTGCTCGTGTTCTGCACGCTCACCGCCATCGCCATCGTCGTGATGATCGGCATGGCCGTGTTCGCCTCGCTCGCCAGCTACTGGCCCTACAAGCTCACACCGTCGCTGAAGAACTACGACTTCAGCAACATGGACGGCGGCGGCTGGGGCAGCTACGGCAACTCGCTGCGCCTGGCGCTGTGCGCGGCCGTGGCGGGCGCGCTCGCCACCTTCGTGTCGGCCTACTTCGTGGAGAAGCCACGCCACTTCGGCCTGCTGCGCGAGCTGCTGAACCTGCTGGCCAACCTGCCGCTCGCCGTGCCGGGGCTCGTGCTCGGCGTGGGCTACATCTTCTTCTTCAACTCGGCCGCGAACCCACTGCACGGGCTGTACGGCGGCATGGCGATCCTCGTGATCTGCACCGTGGCGCACTTCTTCTCGGTGGCGCACCTCACCTCGCTCACCGCGCTGCGCCAGCTCGACCGCGAGTACGAGCTGGTGTCCGAGTCGATGGGCGTGCCGTTCTGGCGCACGCTGTGGCGCGTGCACCTGCCGGTGGCGCTGCCCACGGTGCTCAACGTGGCCGGCTACTTCTTCGTCAACGCGATGACCACCGTGTCGGCCGTCGTGTTCCTCTATTCGCCGCAGACCACGCTGGCCGCCATCGCCGTGCTCAACATGGACGATGCCGGCGACGTGGCACCCGCCGCCGCCATGGCCTCGCTCATCATGCTCACGGCCGCCGTCGGCCGCGGCCTGTTCGCGCTGGCCGGGCACTGGGCGCTGAAGCGCACGCAAGCCTGGAGACAACGGTGATGAACCCCAGCATGTCCGTCGACAGCTTCGACGTGATCGTGGTCGGCGCCGGCATCGTCGGCTTGGCCCATGCCTACACCGCCGCGCAGCGCGGCCTGCGCGTGTGCGTGGTCGAGCGCGATGCCGCGTGCCTGGGCGCATCGATCCGCAACTTCGGCTTCATCACCGTCACCGGCCAGGCGCCGGGCGACATGTGGCGCCGCGCCATGCATTCGCGCGACGTGTGGCAGGCCATCGCGCCGCAGGCCGGTATCGACATCGTGCACCGCCACCTCTGGCTCGCGGCCTACCGGCCCGAGGCGCATGCCGTGCTCGAAGCCTTCCTGCGCACGCCGATGGCCGAGGCCTGCGCGCTCATCGACGCTGCCGACGCGCAGGAGCGCGCACCCGGGCTCAACCTGACGCAGGCGCGCTCGGTGCTGTTCAGCCCGCACGAGCTGCGCGTCGAATCGCGCACCGCCGTCGGCCTGCTCGCGCGCTGGCTGTCCGAGGTGCACGGCGTCGTGTTCCGCTTCGGCGAGGCGGTGCACGAGATCGAAACCCCGCGCGTGCGCACCTCGCGCGGCACCCTGCGCGGCGAGCGCGTGGTGGTCTGCACCAACACCGAGTTGCACGGCCTGTTCGCCGGCCGCATCGCCGCGCACGACCTCAGGCTGTGCCGCCTGCAGATGCTGCGCGTGCAGCCCGAAGCGGGCTTTCGGCTGCCGGGCGCGGTCATGACCGACCTGAGCCTGGTGCGCTACGAGGGCTACAGCAGCTTGCCCGAAGCGGCGGCGCTGCGCGCGCGGCTGATGCAGGAAGAGCGCGCCTCGCTCGACCACGGCATCCACCTCATCGTGGTGCAGAGCGCTGACGGCTCGCTGGTGGTCGGTGATTCGCACCACTACGGCGATGCGCCCGAACCCTTCGCCATCGAAGCGGTCGACCAGCTCATCCTGCGCCACCTGCGCAGCACGCTCAACCTCGAGACTGCGCAGGTCATCGAACGCTGGACCGGCGTGTACCCGTCGTCCAAGACCACGCCCTGCGTGATCGACGCGCCCGACGACGCCACGCGTGTGGTGCTGGTCACCAGCGGCAGCGGCGCGAGCACGGGCTTCGGCATTGCCGCCGACGTGTTCGACGCGTGGTGAGCACCGCCCCTTTCTTCGTCCTTCTTCTTCCCTCGCCATGAACGCCCATCCCCATGCCAGGCTGCAGGCCGTCGTCTTCGACTGGGCCGGCACCATCCTCGACTTCGGTTCCTGCGCGCCCATGGGCGCCTTCGTGAAGCTGTTCGCACAGTTCGGCATCGACATCACCATCGACGAGGCGCGCGCCCCGATGGGCATGGCCAAGTGGGACCACATCAAGGCCCTGGGCACGCAGCCGCGCATCGCCGCGCAGTGGGAAGCCAGGCACGGCCATGCTTTCAACGACGCCGACGTCGACCGCCTGTACGAGGTGTTCACGCCCATGAACGCCGCCAGCGTGCGCGACCACACCGACTTCATTCCGGGTGCGATCGAGGCCGTCCACGCGGCGCGCGAGCGCGGCCTGAAGATCGGCTCCACCACCGGCTACAACCGCCCGATCATGGAGGTCGTCACGCCCATCGCCGCGGCCGGCGGCTATGCGCCCGACAACCTCGTGTGCGCGGGCGACCTCGCGGCGGGCCGCCCGTCGCCGCTCATGATGTACCGCTGCTTCGCGGACCTCGGCGTGTGGCCGCCGCACGCCGTCGTCAAGGTCGACGACACCGGCGTGGGCCTGCAGGAGGGCCTCAACGCCGGCACCTGGGCCGTTGGCGTGTCGGTCAGCGGCAACGTCAACGGCCTGACGCTGGCCGAATGGCAGGCGCTCGACGCCGACAGCCAGCAGGCCCGCCGCGCCCGCGCCACCGCCGAGCTGCAGGCCGCCGGCGCGCACTACGTGATCGACAGCGTGGCCGACCTGCCGAACGTGCTCGAAGACATCGAGCGCCGCCTGCAGGCCGGCGAGCGGCCGGAAGTCCTTTTGCGCTGAAGCAGAAAGCTCGCTTTACCGACGGTGGCTGGCGCTGCCGTCCGACTTGACGCGTCACTTCGCGGGCTTAGCATGCGCCGCATGCGAAGCACAGCCTTTGTTCTTCTGCTCTGTCTCGGCCTGCTGACCGCGGCCTGCGACGGCAAGCGCAAGCCCGGCATTCCGATGCCGAAGGCCTTCTTGTCGTCGAGCGTCGTGGTGGTGATGGCACCTGCGCCGTTCGTGGGTTGAGGCTGCCGGAGCGTTCAGCGCACCGGCCGCGGCGAACGTCTCAGGACGGGACGTACGCCAGCACTTCATCGCCCGCTGCATCGAATTCGCCCGTGGGCTTCCAGCCCAGGTGCCGGTAGAACCCGTGCGAGCGCACCTGCGGGTCGGGCGAACAGCCCAGGAAGAGCTGCTGGAAGCCGAGCCGCACGAACGCCTCGACCATCCGCTCGAGCAGCGCCTTGCCGATGCCCCGGCCTTCGTACGCCGGCAGCAGCGCCAGCACAGCGATCTCGCCGGTGTCCCGCTCGCCGAAGCAATAGCCCGCCAGCTCGCCGTCGACGAGCGCAACGTAGCCGGGCAGGGAACCGTCGGCGATGCCGGCCTGCCAGCTTTCGAGGGTGATGCCGAGCGCCTCGAGCTCGTCGACCGAGAAGGCGTTCTCTCGCGTGCGGCCTCGCAGGTCGAGGCACGCGGGTGTGTCTTCAGGCACGGCCTGTCTGTAGGTGATGGGCATGCGTTGGGTTCTCGAGGGCACGCGCAGCAAGCGGCGCGGCCTTCCGCGAGAATGCCACACGACATGCGCCGCCCGATGCATGCGTGGAGACAAGAAGAATGAAGACGACCCCAGAGACACCCATCGTCCACCAGCCCGACTCGCGCTACGCCATGGTGCGCCTGGCGCTCACGTTGCTGGTCATGACGGTCGGCAGCAGCGGCATGTACGTGGTGTCGGTCATGCTGCCCGCCGTGCAGGCCGAGTTCGGCGTGGCGCGCGCCGATGCCTCCATGCCCTACACGCTGCTGATGCTGGGCTTCGGTTTCGGCGGCGTGCTCATGGGCAAGCTGGCCGACCGCATCGGCGTGATGAAGCCGCTGCTGATGGGCTCGGTCTTCCTGGCCGCCGGCTACATCGCCACGGGCCTGTCGCAAGGCATCGTGTCCTTCACCATCGCGCAGGCGCTGCTGGTCGGCCTGCTCGGCAGCTCGGTGGCCTTTGCGCCGCTGGTGGCCGATACCTCGCTGTGGTTCGTCAAGCGGCGCGGCATCGCGGTGGCGGTGTGCGCCAGCGGCAACTACCTCGCGGGCGCGGTGTGGCCGCCCATCGCGCAGCACTTCGTCGAGCAGGTGGGCTGGCGCCAGACCTACATCGGCATGGGCATCTTCTGCGGCGTGACGATGGCGCTGCTGGCGCTCTTCTTCCGCGCGCGGCCACCGGCACTGGCCGAGGTGGCGCCGGCGTCGCAGGTGGCGGGCAGCACCCTGGTGCGCGACATGACACGGCCCTTCGGCCTGAGCATGGGCACGGCGCAGGGCCTGCTGTGCGTGGCGGGCGTGGCCTGCTGCGTGGCGATGGCGATGCCGCAGGTGCACATCGTGGCCTACTGCGGCGACCTGGGCTACGGCCCGGCGCAGGGCGCGATGATGCTGTCGCTGATGCTGGGCTTCGGCATCGTGAGCCGGCTGGTGTCGGGCGCCATCTGCGACCGCATCGGCGGGCTGCGCACGCTGATGCTGGGCGGCGTGCTGCAGTGCGTGGCGCTGCTGCTGTTCCTGCCCTTCGACGGGCTGGTGCCGCTGTACGTGATCTCGGCGCTGTTCGGCCTGTTCCAGGGCGGCATCGTGCCCTCGTACGCGATCATCGTGCGCGAGCACTTTCCGCCCAAGGAAGCCGGCGCGCGCGTGGGCACGGTGCTGATGTTCACGCTGTTCGGCATGGCGCTGGGCGGCTGGATGTCGGGCAAGGTGTTCGACCTGACGGGCAGCTACCACGCGGCCTTCCTGAACGGCATCGGCTGGAACCTGGTGAACGTGAGCATCGCGGCGTTCCTGCTGTTCAGGGTGCGCCGGATGCGGCGGGGTGGGGTGGCGGTGGCTGCTTGAAGTTGCCCGTCCGGCCCCGGGCGAAGGTCACAACATGCGTTGCTTCGAGCGAAGGAACAGACGGGCCAGCAGTCCGCCAACGACGGCACCACCGGTAGCAAAAGCGTAGAGCTCGCGATCGTCAAGCCATGGGGGCGCCAGGACAAACTTCAGAAGCGTTGCGACGACACAAAACCCGAAAAAGGCGCCGACGCCTCCATACACGCGAGCGTCCATGGAGTCCGTGGTTTTTCGATAGGCCTCCGAGTGCCCCAGGGCCTCGTGGATCAACGTAGTGCCGCATCGGATGCAGCGAACGTCTGTCGCTGCGTTGAGATGATTGCAAGTGGGGCATGACATCGTGCTTCGTCCCTCCTAGTTGAACGTCGGCTGCTGCGGCGGCGACGTGATGAAGAACCGGATCGGCACTTCCCGCCACACCACCGTGCCGTCGTCCGGCGTCGGCTTGAAACGCCACGTGCGAACGGTCTCGACGGCCGAGCGGTCCAGCCGTGTGTGGCCGCTCGACTCTTTCACCTCGACGCTCGCCGGCAGGCCGGCCGGCGTGGTGCGCACGCGCAGCAGCACCATGCCTTGCTCCCCGTTCATCCGCGATTCGGCCGGGTAGGGCGCGTTCGGGTTGGGGGGCTGCGGCGACCATTCGCCGGGCGCCGGCGGCGGCGGTGCCGCGCAGGCGGCGAGCAGCGCGGCGGTGGTGGCGACCGCCAGGAGCGCGTGTCGGGGAGCATGGCGTGGTGTCTTCATCGGTGTTCCGCAATCCTTCGCAAGGAGGCCCCGCGCATTGTGACCCGGGCGCGTTCACCGCCTTCGCGCCCGGTACGTAGTTCCCCTCGCGGCTGCGTCAGATTCCGATCAGCTTGCAAAAAGAGCATCGATCCGTCCGGCGACTCCCTCCGGACGGAGACACGCCCGCACCGGTTTTTCCAGTCGCGGGCGCATTCGAATCACAACACTCCGTGAGCGTATGAATGAAAAATAGAAACCTTGTCAGAGGTCTGTTCCTCATGGCGATCGCGCTGGGCTTCGGCCTGACCGCGCTGCGCTATCCCATCGGCGACTTCAGCCGGGCGGGGCCGGGCCTGTTCCCCGTGATGGTGAGCAGCCTGCTGCTGCTGATCGGCGTGGCCACGGTGGTCCGGTCGTTCGTGGTGGCGCCGGTGACGCTGGACCTGAACTTCAAGAACATCGGGCTCATCCTGTCGAGCCTGTGCGGGTTCGCGCTGATCTCGATGTACGTGAACATGATCGCGGGCATCGTCTTCATGGTGTTCTGTTCGGCCTTCGCGGGCAGCGCCAACTCGTGGCTGCGCAACGTGAAGATCTCGGCGGGCCTGATCGCCATGGCGCTGGCGCTGCAGAAGCTGCTCGGCCTGAACCTGCTGCTGTTCTGAGGCCACGACCATGACGGAAGTTTTGAACAACCTGGCGTTCGGTTTCTCGCACGCCCTGACACTGCACAACCTGATGTACTGCGCCATCGGCTGCACGGTGGGCACGCTGGTCGGCCTGCTGCCGGGCCTGGGGCCGCTGGCCACCATCAGCCTGCTGCTGCCGCTGACGTATTCGATTCCCACCACCGGCGCGCTGATCATGCTGGCCGGCATCTACTACGGTGCGCAGTACGGCGACAGCGTGAGCGCGATCACGATGAAGATCCCGCACGCCAGCAGCATCGTGGCCTGCATCGACGGCTACGCGATGACGCTCAAGGGCAAGACGGGCCTGGCGCTGTTCACGGCGGGCTTCTCCAGCTTCATCGGCGGCACGGTCGCGATCCTGGTGCTGTCGTTCCTGGCGCCGACGCTGGGCGAGGTGGCCTTCCTGTTCGGCCCGGCGGACTACGTCGCGATGATGCTGGTGGGCTTCGTGTGCGTGAGCTTCGTGACCACGGGCAGCCTGCTGAACGGGCTGGCGATGTGCATGATCGGCGTGCTGCTGGGCACCATCGGCACCGACGTGAACAGCGGCATGGCGCGCTTCACGATGGACATGCCGTTCCTGACCGACGGCGTGGGCATCGTGAGCATTGCGCTGGGCTGCTTCGGCATCGCCGAGATCACCAAGAACCTCGACTCGCGCGAGGAGCGCTCGCCCTTCAACGGCAAGATCAACCTCATCCCGACCTGGGCGGAGTTCAAGCGGATCATTCCCAGCGCGCTGCGCGGCAGCGTGGTCGGCTCCATCCTGGGCATCCTGCCTGGCGGCGGCCCGACCATTGCGCAGTTCGCGGCGTACGCGCTGGACAAGAAGGTCAGCAAGTACAAGCACGAGATCGGCACCGGCTGCATCGAGGGCGTGGCCGGCCAGGCGGCGGCCGACGAGGCGGCGGCGCGCACGAGCTTCATTCCGCTCATGAGCATCGGCATTCCCGAGAACGCGGTGATGGCGCTGATGCTGGCGGCCTTCATCATCAAGGGCATCCAGCCGGGCCCGAACATGATCGCCAGCCACCCCGAGCTGTTCTGGGGCCTGGTGGCCAGCATGTGGATCGGCAACGTGTTCCTGCTGGTGCTGAACGTGCCGCTGGTGCGCTACTGGCTCTCGGTGTTCAAGATCCCGTACAGCGTGCTGTTCCCGTCGATCTTGTTCTTCTGCTGCATCGGCACCTACAGCGTGAACAACAACCTGCAGGACGTGTTCATCACCGCTGCGTTCGGCTTCATGGGCTACATGTTCATGCGGCTGGAGCTCGACGCCGCGCCGCTCATGCTCGGCTTCATCCTCGGGCCGATGCTCGAGGAGAACTTCCGCCGCGCGATGCTGCTCAGCCGCGGCGGCTTCGGCACCTTCGTGTCGCGGCCCATCAGCGGCACGCTGCTGGGGCTGATCGCGATCTTCGTGGTGTGGCAGCTGGTGGCGTTCGTGCTGCAGGCACGCAAGAAGAGCGGGGCGCCGGCGCCGGTGGCGCTGGAACCGCAAGAGTAGCTCGACAGGCCCGCACAACGCCCGCCCCTTCGGCGGGCGTTGTCGTTTCAGCTCGCTTCGGCCACCAGCCGCCCGAGCGTCTGCAAGGCCTGCTCGCTGTGCGCGTCCCACGCGTGGCCGTAGTTCAGCCGCAGGCAGTTCGAGAACGCACGCGTGGCCGAGAAGATCGGGCCGGGCGCGACGCTGATGCCGCGCTCCAGCGCCAGGCGATGTATCTCCAGCGCATCCACCTGCGCCGGCAGCTCGACCCATAGGAAGTACCCGCCCAGCGGCCGCGTGGCGCGCGTGCCCGCCGGGAAGTAGTGCCCCACGGCCTGCGTGAAGCTGGCCTGTTGCATCGCCAGCGTCTGGCGCAGCTTGCGCAGGTGCTTGTCGAAGCCGCCCTTCTCGAGGTAGTCGGCCAGCGCCAGCTGTGCGGGCACCGAGGTGCTGAGCGTGGTCGTGAGCTTCTGGCGCGCCACCTTGCGCGCGAAGCGCCCGGCCGAGGCCCAGCCGATGCGGTAGCCGGGCGCAAGGCTTTTCGAGAACGACGAGCAGTGCAGCACCAGCCCCTGCGTGTCGAAGGCCTTGGCCGGCGGCGGGCGGCGCTCGCCGAAGTAGAGCTCGGCGTACACGTCGTCTTCGATCAGCGGCAGTTCGTGGCGCGCGAGCAGTTCGACCAGCGCCTTCTTCTTCGCGTCGGGCATGAGGCTGCCCAGCGGGTTCTGGAAGGTGGTCATGAGCCAGCAGGCGGTCGGCTTGTGGGCGGCGATGGCCTGCGCGAGCGCGTCGAGGTCGATGCCTTCGCCCGGGTGCGTGGGCACCTCGATGGCGCGCAGGCCCATGCGTTCGAGCGCCTGCAGCGCGGCATAGAAGGTGGGCGACTCGACGATCACCGCGTCGCCCGGCCGCGTCACGGCCGAGAGGCACAGGTTGAGCGCCTCGAGTGCGCCATTGGTGACCACGATCTCCTCGGCCGGCACCGGCAGGCCGTCGGCCAGGTAGCGCAGCGCGATCTGCCGGCGCAGGGTCGCGCTGCCGGGCGTGAGGTCGTCCACGGTGCGCCACGGGTCGAGCGCCTTGGCGCTGGCCGCCATGAACTGGCCCAGCCGCGCCAGCGGAAACAGCAGCGGGCTCGGAAAGGCCGAGCCGAAGGGCACGACCTGGCGCGACATGCTGGCTTCGAGGATGTCGAACACCTGGTCGCTCACCTCGAGCGCGCGCGGGCCTTCGGCGGGGCGCGAGGTCAGGGTGGTCTCGGGCGGCGCGTCGCGCAGGCCGCCGCCGGCCACGTAGTAGCCCGAGCGGTCGCGCGCGCGCACCAGCCCGCGCGCCTCCAGCAGGTAGTAGGCTTGGAACACGGTGGAGGCGCTCACGCCGCGGCTGCTGCCCGTGTGGCGCACGGAGGGCAGGCGGTCGCCGGTCTTGAGGGTGCCGTTGCGGATCGAGGCCTCGATGTCCGAGGCCAGGGCTTCATAACGCTTCATCGGTGGGCCGTTGTCATTCGCGGGGACTCTAATCTGATATGGTGAATCGAGCTGGATCTGCATCTGTTTTTTTTGACCCGTTTGCGCGACAGTGGACCCATGTTCAATCTGATGCGCGCGGTGCGCGCCGTACTCTGGAGCTTCATCGGGCTGGGCGGCCGCCGGGCCGACGCCGACAAGCGGACCGCCCAACTGGGCATCCTGCCGCTGATCGGCGTGGGGCTGTGCATGGCCCTGCTGCTGATCGCGGGCCTGTTGGCCCTGGCGCATTTCGCGGCAGGCACGTGATGAAGGCCGTGCTCCACCGGGCCGCGCTGGCCCTGGCGCTGCTGTTGCCGCTCGCGCCTGCGATGACGCGCGCAGCCACCACCACCGTGCCCGACACCATCGAGCAGCGCGTGGCCGCCTGCATCGCCTGCCACGGGCGCGAGGGCGCGACCACCAACGCCGGCTTCTTCCCGCGCCTGGCGGGCAAGCCGGCGGGCTACCTGTTCAACCAGCTCGTGAGTTTTCGCGACGGGCGCCGCTTCAACAGCGACATGACCTACATGGTCCAGCACCTGTCGGACGACTACCTGCGCGAGATGGCCGAGTACTTCGCCAACCTGTCGCTGCCGTACGCGGCGATCTCGCCGCAGAGCGACGCCTCGCCCGAGCAGCTGCGGCGCGGCCGCCAGCTGGCGCTCGAAGGCGACGCCGCGCGCCAGATCCCGGCCTGCGTGCAGTGCCACGGCGCCGCGCTCACGGGCGTGCAGCCGGCCATTCCGGGCCTGCTGGGCCTGCCGCGGCTGTATGTGTCGTCGCAGCTCGGCGCCTGGCTCGCCAAGGAGCGCCATGCGCCCGCGCCTGACTGCATGGCGCAGATCGGCCAGCGCATGACCACCGCCGACATCAACGCCGTGGCCAGCTGGCTGGCCGTGCAACCGATGCCGGCCGACACCCGCCCGGCGGCCTCGCTGCCCGCACCGCTGCCCGTGACCTGCGGCGGCATGCCGACCGCAGCGAAACCCTGAGAACCCGATGACCGCGCGACTGAGACATTTCGGCTGGGCCCTGCTGGGCCTGGTCACCCTGGCGGCCGTGCTGGCCGGCGTCGTGCTGGCGCTGAACCTGCGCGGCGAAGACCCGCTGCCCGAACACGCCGAAGCCTTCGACGCCACGCCGCAACTGGTCGAGCGCGGGCGCTACCTCGCGTTGGCGGGCAACTGCGCCGGCTGCCACACCACGCGCGGCGGCCAGCCCTATGCGGGCGGCGTGCCGCTCGAAACGCCGTTCGGCACCATCTACGCGACCAACCTCACACCCGATGCGACGCACGGCATCGGCGGCTGGAGCAGCGCGCATTTCTGGCGCGCCATGCACAACGGCCGCAGCAAGGACGGGCGCCTGCTGTACCCGGCCTTCCCGTACCCGAACTTCACGCAGGTCACGCGCGAAGACTCCGACGCCCTCTACGCCTACCTGCGCAGCGTGGCGCCCGCCACCACGGAAAACAAGGCGCACCGCCTGCGCTTCCCGTACGACACGCAGGCCGCGCTCGCGGTGTGGCGCGCGCTCTCGTTCAAGCCGCAGCCCTTCGTGGCGAACGCGAACAAGCCGGCCGAATGGAACCGCGGCGCCTACCTCGTGGGCGGGCTGGGCCATTGCATCGCCTGCCACGGCAGCCGCAACTCGCTGGGCGCGACCGAAACCAAGCTGGGGCTCTCGGGCGGCCTGATCGCGGTGGAGAACTGGTACGCACCCTCGCTGGCCGATCCGCACGAAGCCGGCGTGGCCGACTGGCCCGCGGCCGACGTCGTGGCGCTGCTCAAGAGTGGCACCGCCCCGCGCGGCTCGGTGATGGGCCCGATGGCCGACGTCGTGTTCCGCAGCACGCAGTACCTGAGCGACGCCGACCTGGGCGCGATGGCCATCTACCTGAAGGACCTGCCCGAGGCCGTGAAGAAGGACGCCCCCGAAGCAACCAAGGCCCCGGCCGCGCCGGTGCGGCGCGACGCCGGCGCCATGGTGCGCGGCGCCAAGATCTACGACCAGCGCTGCGCCTACTGCCACGGCGACCAGGGCCAGGGCGCGGCCGGCGCCTACCCGCCGCTCGCGGGCAACCGCGCGGTGACGATGGCGCGGCCCACCAACCTGATCCAGGTGGTCGCGCACGGCGGCTTCCTGCCCGCCACGGCCGGCAACCCGCGCCCCTACGGCATGCCGCCGTTCGGGCACGCGCTCGACGCCACCGAGGTGGCCGAGGTGCTCACCTACATCCGCGGGTCGTGGGGCAACAACGCCGCGCCGGTCACGCAGCTGGACACGATGCGCCGCTGACGCGCAGGGCGCACCGCCTTTTCAGGCGGTGTGCGGATGCCGCGCGCTGTCGTACAGCGTGCGCGCCAGGTCGCGGTGCGTCGCCAGCAGCGGCGCCAGCTCGAAGCCCGTGAAGCGCCCGTCGCGGATGCGGACCACGCCGTCGATCACGCTCAGCGCGGCCGCCACCGGCGTGCAGAACACCAGCGCCGCCACCGGGTCGTGCCAGGCGCCCGCGTGGTCGATGCCGCGCATGTCGAAGGCCACGAGGTCGGCCGACATGCCCGGCGCCAGCGCGCCGATGTCGTCGCGCCCGAGCACGCGCGCACCGCCGACGGTGGCGATCTCCAGCGCCTCGCGCGCCGTCATGGCGGCGGGGCCGTAGCCCACGCGCTGCAGCAACATCGCCTGGCGCGCTTCGCCCAGCATGTGCGCGCCGTCGTTCGACGCGCTGCCGTCCACGCCCAGGCCCACGGGCACGCCCGCGCGCCGCATCGCGCCGATGGGCGCGATGCCCGAGGCCAGCCGCATGTTCGAGCACGGGCAGTGCGCCACGCCGGTGCCGGTGCGCCCGAAGAGCGCGATGCCGGCGTCGTCGAGCTTCACGCAGTGCGCGTGCCACACGTCGTGGCCGACCCAGCCCAGGTCTTCGGCGTACTCGGCCGGCGTCATGCCGAACTTCTCGCGCGAGTACGCCACGTCGTTGTCGTTCTCGGCCAGGTGCGTGTGCAGCGACACGCCGCGTTCGCGCGCCAGCTCGGCCGACAGTCGCATCAGGTCGCGCGACACCGAGAACGGCGAGCAGGGCGCGAGCACGATGCGGCGCATCGAATGGCGCGCGGGGTTGTGCCAGCGGTCGATGAGGCGCTCGCTGTCGCGCAGGATCGCGGCCTCGGTCTCCACCACCTCGTCGGGCGGCAGGCCGCCGGCGCTGCGGCCCACGCTCATGCTGCCGCGCGCCGCGTGAAAGCGCATGCCCATGGCGTCGGCCGCCTCGATCGAGTCGTCGAGCCGCGAGCCGTTGGGGAACAGGTAGAGGTGGTCGCTGGTGGTGGTGCAGCCCGAGCGCATCAGCTCGGCCATGGCGGTCTGCGTCGACACGCGGATCATCTCGGGCGTGAGCCGCGCCCACAGCAGGTACAGGTTCGTGAGCCAGCCGAAGAGCTCGGCATCCTGCGCCTCGGGCACGGCGCGCGTGAGGCTCTGGTACATGTGGTGGTGCGTGTTCACCAGCCCGGGCATCACGACATGGCCGTGCATGTCGATGGCCTCGGCCTGGCCGCTGCGCAGCGCGTCGAGGTACGCCGCCGGCAGCTCGGCCGTGGCGCCCACCCAGGCGACGGCGGGGCCGTCCATCACCACGGCGCCGTCGGCGATCTCGCGCCGCGCGGCGTCCATGGTGACCAGCACGTCCGCGTGGCGCACGATCAGCAGCGGCGGGCGCTGCGGTGAAGAGGACGAAGGATTCTGGAAGGTCATTCGGTACCGTGCGAAGTGCGCGCCGCCATCGCGAAGGAGCGTTCCTTCGACAGCACGCCGTTGTAGAAAAGATTGAGCAGCACCGCGGCCAGCGTGCCCAGCACGATGCCGCTGTGCGTCAGCGGATGGGTCCAGGCGGGAAAGTGCTGGAAGAAGTTGGGCGACAGCGTGGGGATCAATCCGAGCCCGATGGAGATGGCGATCACGTACAGCGCGTGGCGGTTGTGCGCATAGTCGATCGCGCCCAGGATGCGCACGCCCGTGGCCGCCACCATGCCGAACATCACGATGCCCGCGCCGCCGAGCACGAACTGCGGCACCGAGGCCACGATGTGCGCGATCTTCGGAAAGAGCGCCAGCGCGATCAGCATCAGGCCACCGCCCGCCGCCACGTAGCGCGAGCGCACGCCCGTCACCGTGACCAGCCCCACGTTCTGCGAGAACGAGGTGTACGGAAAGGTGTTGAACACGCCACCGATGACCGTGCCCAGACCGTCGGCGCGCAGCCCGCGCGTGAGTGCATCGGTCGTCACCTTGCGGCCGGTGATCTCGCCCAGCGCGAGGAACATGCCGGTCGATTCGACCAGCGTGATGAGCATCACGATGCACATCGAGGCAATGGCCGTGAGCTCGAAGCGCGGCAGGCCGAAGTGGAAGGGCGTTGTCACGGCGACCCAGCTCGCTTCTTCGAGTCCGTCGAAGTGCATGCGCCCGAGCGCCAGCGACACGCCCACGCCGAACACGATGCCCAGCAGCACCGCGATGTTGGCGATGAGGCCCTTGCCGAAGCGCGTGATCGCGATGATCACCGCCAGCACCGCCGCGGCAATCGCCAGGTTCACCGGCTCGCCGTAGGCCGGGTTGGCCACCGCGTGCGCCACGCCGTCGACCATGCGGGTCGCGGTGGGCTGGCCGCCGGCGGCCCAGTTGATGGCCACGCCCATGAGCGACACGCCGATCAGCGTGATGACCGTGCCCGTGACCAGCGGCGGAAACACGCCCAGCACGCGCCCCATGAGCGGCGCGACGAGCATGCCGAACACGCCCGCCACGATGGTCGCGCCGTAGATCGCGGGCAGCCCGAGCGAGGGGTCCATGCCGATGGCGATCATCGGCCCGACCGCCGCGAAGGTCACGCCCATCATCACCGGCATGCGGATGCCGAAGCGCCAGAAGCCGATGGCCTGCACCAGCGTGGCGATGCCGGCGGCGAACAGGTCGGCGTTGATGAGGAAGGCGATGTCGGCCTTCGAGAGGCCGAGCGCACCGCCCACGATGAGCGGCACGGCCACCGTGCCCGCGTACATCACGAGCACGTGCTGCAGGCTCAATGCGCCGCAGCGGGCGAGCGGAAGCTTCTGGTCGACCCCTTCGCCGTCTCCTACGGGGGTCTTTTTATCGTTCGAGAACATGGGAACCTTTCCTGCCGATGAACCGGCGCGGCAGTCTAGGAGCGATGTCTTTGCACATGCAAAGTCAATAAATGACGCGCCCTGTGCACAAAAAGTGGACGGTCATCCAGGGTGCATGTCAGGGCGCCAGCAGGTCGTCCAGGCAGGCCACGACATGGTTCGCGAACAGCTCGGCCGCCGCGCTCGGCGCCTGCGCGGCGCGGGTCTCGAGTGTGAGCGTCTGCGCGCGCAGCGTGGTGTCGCGCAGCGGCACGAAGACCAGGCTGCCGTCGTTGCGCTCCTCGTCCACGTCCAGGCGATTGAGCAGCGTGATGCCGCCGCCGTCGCGCACCAGCCGGCGCATCAGCGCGGTGGAGGTGGTCTCGACCACCGGCGACACGCGGATGGCCGAGCGCTCGAACGCGGCATCGAGGATTGGGCGGATCGACAGCGAAGGCGCGGGCAGGATCAGCGGGTAGCCCACGCACTCCGCCAGCAGTGCGGTCGCATGCGCCGTGAGCGGATGGCCCGGCGGCACCACCGCGCCGATCGGCCACTCGCTGCTGAACAGCGTGCGAAAGCCGGCCGTGCCGGGCACGTCGTAGGCCAGCGCCAGGTCGGCATCGCCTTCGGCCACGCTGCGCAGCACGGCCGCGATGGGCAGGCCCAGCAGCTTCAGCTGGATGCCCGGGTGCGCGGCGCGAAAGCGCTGCACCACGGCCGGCAGGAAGGCGTCGGCCAGACCGGCCGTGGTGGCCAGCGTGACCTCGCCCTGGCGCAGGCCGCGCACGTCCTCGATGCGCTGGCGCACGAGGTCGAACTCGCGCAGCGTGCCGCGCGCGTGCGCCAGCACGATCTCGCCCACAGGCGTGAGCTTGAGCGTGTTGTGGATGCGCTCGAACAGCGGTGCGCCCAGTTCTTCCTCGAGGTTGAGGATCTGGCGGTTGACGGCCGTGGGCACCACGTGCAACTGCTCGGCCGCCTTGCGGATCGAGCCCGCGCGAACCACTTCGACGAAGTACCGGATGACCTTGGCGTGCATGAATTCCCCCGCGCCGCTGGCGGGCGCGGGGGGATCATGCCTACGTCTTCAGAGGTCGGGCAAGCCCATCGCCGGATCGCTGACCGTGTGCTTGCCGGTTTCCACGCGGCCGGCGAAGCGGCGGTAGAAGGCCGGGTCGCTGTCGCAGGTGACGGCGAAGTCGTACCACTGGCCGCTGGCGGCGAGCTCCCAGTGCTGCTCGGCCTGGGCGCCGCCGTTCACCGTCGCGTTCCACGGGCCGTCGTCGCGGTAGGCCTTGGCGCGCACCGTGAACTTGCAAGGGGCCTTGCCGTCGTTGCGCATCTGCAGGTAGACGTTGCCGTTGGCGATGTCGTAGCAGACACGCACCTCGGGCGCGGCCACGCCGCCGGCGCGCAGGCGGTTGAGGTCGCCCTTGAAGTGGCGGTGGTAGCCGTTGGGGCCGAGCACCCAGAGGTCGTATTGGCCGGCGTCGTCGGTGGCCGCTGCCCATGCGTCGTCGAGCTGCTTGCCGGCTTCCACCACGTAGCGGCGCGGCAGACGGGCATCCAGGTGGAGCTTGTCGTAGACATGGAAGACGGCCGCGACCTTGCCGGTGTTGGAGAACAGCAGCTGGACCTTGCCGCCGGTGACATCGGCGCGCGCACTCGTGTGCAACTCGTAGGGCAGGGCGCGCGAGGGCCGCGTGCCGGTGGCCTGGCGCGGCATTTGCGGGTCGATCGGCAGCGGGACCGCGCCCAAGGCCTCCTGGGCTAGGCGCAGATTTTTTGTGTCGTCCTTCGTCGTGCGCCCCGCCAGCGTGGGCAGCACTTCCGTGTTGGGCGTCGCGAAGTTGAAGGCGCTCGTGAGGTCGCCGCACACCGCGCGACGGAAGGGCGAGATGTTGGGCTCCTTCACGTCGAAGCATTCCTCGATGAAGCGGATGACCGAGGTGTGGTCGAACACCTGCGAGTTGACCCAGCCACCGCGGCTCCATGGCGAGATCACGTACATCGGCACACGCGGGCCCGGACCATAGACCAGACCGTCCCCGTTCGCGGGGTACATCGCGTTCGAAACCGACTTGTGCGTGAAGTACTCGTAGCCCATGTCTGCATCGGACAGCGTGGTTTTGCCTGCGAGAAGGCTGCTGCCGGGGGTGGCGGGGCTGATCAACGACGGGGCCGAAGGCGAAGGCACGTGGTCGAAGTTGCCGTCGTTCTCATCGAAGTTGACGATGAGCACCGTCTTGCTCCACACCTCGGGAGAGGCGGTGAGTGCATCCAGCACCTCCTGCGTGTACCAGGCACCCTCTGCGGGGCTGGACGGGCCCGGATGCTCTGAATACTGGGCAGGTGCGACGATCCACGACACCTTCGGCAATGTCTTGCTCAGGATGTGCTGCTTGAAGGTCTCCAGAAAGCCGCCGTCGGGCATCGTGTTGGAGATGCCCTTGTAGAGCGGGTTGTAGAACGGGCTCTTTTCATCATCGTAGACGGGCTTGTAAGGGCCTGGCGTCGCCGTGTTCTCGTCGACCATGTTCTTCTCGTTGGCCTTGCGATAGTTCTTGAAGCCGGCGAGCGGGTTGTCCGTGAAGTTGTCAGGCAGGTTCTGGTAGACGAACCAGGAGACTTTTTTCTCCTGCAGGCGCTCGGGGAAGGTCTTCCAATCCAGCGCATCTGCAGAGGAGCCGAGGCCGTCCCAGGTGTTGTCTACGGATGCGACACCGGCGACGCCCGTGGCCGTCTGGCCCGAGGGGCCGTTGGTGCCCGTCCAGTGGAACAACCGGTTTGAGTTGGTGCCTGTGTGCATGCTGCAGTGGTAGCCGTCGCACACAGTGAATGCATTGGCCAACGAGAACTGATACGAGAGCTCGGCATTCGAGAGATAGCCCATCGCCAGCGATGTCTTGAACGTCGGCCACTGGCTCATTCTTCCGCTGTCCCAGGCGGGTTGGGCGTCTTCCCATCGATGCGGCGTCTGGCCTGCACGTTGCGCATTGCCCTTTTTCTGGTCGAGGTGGTAGGGCAGAACAAGCTTGCCCGTCGCGTCCTGCTGCTGCCAGACGTTGCGTCCCTTGGACAGCGGAATCGTGAAGCGATCGCCGAAGCCACGCACGCCCATCAGCGTACCGAAGTAGTGGTCGAACGAGCGGTTCTCCTGCATCAGGATGACGATGTGCTCGACGTCCTTGATGGTGCCGGTCTTGTTGTTCGCAGGAATGGCGAGGGCGCGGCGGATGCTCGGCGGAAAGGCCGAGAGCGCGAGGGCGGCAGCGCCGGTGGTGGCGGTGCCCGTGAGGAATTTGCGGCGTGAATTCATGGTCTTGTCGTGGGATGTCATGTGTTCGCGTGTCACGGTGCGCAGCGCATCTCGGGCTTCACGCCGGTTTCGGGTTGGGGCTGCGGGGGCGGCGTGGTAACGGGCGGAAAGCCGGCGAAGCCGCCGCCGTTGTCGCTGCCGCCGCAGGCTGACAGCGTGCAAGCCAGGATGAAGGCGGCCAGCAGCCGCGTGGGGAGCGAGGCTTGAACAAGCATGGGGTGATCCTCTCTTTGTGATGTCGTGGAGATCGGGGGTGATCAGGGCGCGAGCGCGAAAAGCGGCTGGCCCGATGTGCGCACCGGACAGGCGACAAGACTAGGGAGAACCCGTTACTCGGCAGTGAACGAGCGATGACAGCGGGACGAAACGCGTGTGACAACGCGCTGGTCTTTGAGGTAGTGAGTGACGGGCAGTGGCGCGTGCCCAGGCCACCGGGCACTTCCCTTCGCGAATGTCCCCCGGCCTGCGGCCTCCTCCTTGATTTCGCTGCGGGAAGCACCCAGTGTCCCGGGCACGGGAAGCAGCGCGGGTGTGCGGCCGGTCAACGACCGCACTGCCCATCGATCACGTCGATGGGGTGCCTTGCGCAGCGAAATAAAGGGGGAGCCCGAAGGGCGGAGGACATTCGCGGAGCAAGGTGCCCCGTCGGCGTGATCGCGCCCTGAACAGCGTCAGGGCTCGTTGCTGATGCCGCTCGACACATGCCCCGCAGGCACATGCCGCGAGGCCGCGTCGACGTGACCGGTCTGGTCGTCGAAGAAGAAGTCGGGCTCGAACTCGCGCAGGAACTCGCCCTTGGGCAGGCCGCCGAGGAACATCGCTTCGTCGACGCGGATGTTCCACTTCATGAGCGTGCGGATCGCGCGCTCGTGCGCCGGTGCGCTGCGCGCCGTGACCAGTGCGGTGCGGATGCGCATCTGCGCATTGCCCGCCATCTGCAGCCGGTGCAAGGCCATCAGCAGCGGCTTGAACGGGCCTTCGGGCAGGGGCAGGTCGGCCTTGCTGAGTTCGTGCGCCTGGAAGGCGTCGAGGCCCTCGGCCTGGAACACGCGCTCGGCTTCGTCGCTGAACAGCACGGCGTCGCCGTCGAAGGCGATGCGCACTTCGTTGGGCCACGCGTCGCTGGCCTTCACCGATTCGACGAGCACGCGCGCGGCCGGAAAGCCCGCGGCGAGCGCTTCGCGCACGTCCTGCGCGTTGACCGACAGGAATAGGTGCGCGCGCAGCGGGCGCAGGTAACCGAAGGGCGGGCGGCCTTGGGTGAACACGCCGCGCTGCAGCTTGATGTCGGCCGCTGCGCTCGACTTGAAGATCCGCATGCCCGACACCGGGTCGTTGCGCGACAGAATGACCACCTCGACGCGCTGCACGCCGTCTTCGTTGAAGCGCAGCAGCTTGCGGATCAGCGACGACGCGATGCCGGGCGCGGCCGGTTCATCGATGCGGTCGAGCTGCAGCTTCATGTAGCCCTCGTTGTCGCCGGCCTCGAAGATCTTGTTTTCTTCTTCGAGGTTGAACAGGGCCCGCGAGGAGATCGCGACCACGAGTTTGTCTTCGAGCGTTACGGGCATGTGAGGGGCTCCCCGTCCGTCGTCACTTGACGAACTGATTGAGCTGGATGATAGGCAGCATGACGGCCAGCACGATGAGCATCACGACGCCGCCCATGGCGACGATGAGCAGCGGCTCCAGGATGGTGGCCAGGTGCATCGCGCGGCGCTGCACTTCGGCGCCGAGCTGGTTGGCGGCGCGTTGCAGCATCACGGGCAGCGTGCCGGTCTGCTCGCCCAGGCGCGCGAACATCGACACCAGCCCCGGAAAGCGTTTCTTCTGCGCCAGCGCGGAGGCCAGCGGCGCGCCTTCGCGCACCAGCACCAGCGCGTCGAGCGCGTCGGCGCGCATGGCGCGGTTGCCCAGCGTTTCGGAGGCCGCCTGCAGCGCACGCAAGATGGGCACGCCGGCCGTGGCCAGCATGGCGAGCGTGCTCGCAAAGCGCGCCGCGTTGTAGCCGCGCGCGAGCTTGCCGACCAGCGGCAGCTTGAGCCAGGCTGCGTCGAACTTGAGGCGGAAGGCCTCCTGCGCCAGCGCGACACGCACGCCGACGGCCGCGAGCACGATGGCGCCCAGCATCCACCAGCCATAGTTGCGCACGGCCGCGCTCAGCGACAGCATCACGGTCGTGAGGAAGGGCAGCGAGCGCTTGGTGCCCGCGAACACCTGCGCCACCTGCGGCACCACGTAGCTCACGAGGAAGATCACGATCACGATCGCCACCAGCGTGACGATGGCCGGGTACAGCGCGGCGCCGATCAGCTTCTGCTGCAGCACCTGCCGCTCTTCGAGGTCGTCGGCGAGGCGTTCGAGCACGAGTCCGAGGTTGCCGCTTTGCTCGCCGGCGCCGATCACGGCGGTGTAGATGGGCGAGAACTCGCGCGGGTGCGCCGACAGTGCGCGCGCGAAGGGCGAGCCCGCGTTGACCTCGGCGCGCAGCGAGGCGACGAGGTTGCGCTGCGGTTCCGATTCGGCTTCGTCGGTGAGCGCCGTGAGCGCGCGTTCCAGCGGCAGGCCGGCCGAGATGAGGCCGGCGAGCTGGCGCGTCCACACCGCGAGGTTCGTCGAATTGAAGACGCGCTTGCCGCCGCCGAGCCAGCGCGTGAGCGTGCTGCCTGCGCTGCCGCCACCGCCGGCCGCATCGCCGCCGCCGACCGGCTTGACCGACAGAGGAATGAGCGCCTGCGCCCGCAGCAGGCCGCGTGCGGCGCGCGCGGTGTCGGCCTCGAGCACGCCTTCGCGCGACTGGCCGCTGGCATCGATGGCTTCGAAGGAATAGGCGGGCATCGCGGGGCGCTACTCGCGGGTGACGCGCAGCAGCTCGGCGCGCGAGGTGATGCCGGCCTGCACCAGCCGTTCGCCGTCTTCGCGCATGGAGCGCAGGCCGCCGCGCGCGCCGGCCTCGAACAGCGCGCTCTCGGCGGCCTTGCCGTGGATGAGTGCCTGCACTTCGTCGTCGGCCACGAGCAGCTCGAAGATGCCGGTGCGGCCCTGGTAGCCGGTCTGGCCGCAGGCCTCGCAGCCCGCGCCGCCGCAGGCCGTGCAGACCTTGCGCACGAGGCGCTGGGCCAGCACGCCGAGCAGCGACGAGCTCAGGAGGAAGGGCTCCACGCCCATGTCGGTCAGGCGCGTGACGGCGCTCACCGAGTCGTTGGTGTGCAGCGTGGCCAGCACGAGGTGGCCGGTGAGCGAGGCCTGGATGGCGATCTGTGCGGTTTCGAAGTCGCGGATTTCGCCGATCATGATCACGTCGGGGTCTTGCCGCAGGATGGCGCGCAGGGCCTTGGCGAAGGTGAGTTCGATCTTGGCGTTGATCTGCGTCTGGCCCACGCCCGGCAGCTCGTACTCGATCGGGTCTTCCACCGTCATGATGTTGCTGCGGCTCGCATCGAGCCGGGCCAGCGCGGCATACAGCGTGGTGGTCTTGCCCGAGCCCGTGGGGCCGGTCACGAGGATGATGCCGTGCGGCTGCGCAATGAGTTTTTCGAAGCGCGCCAGCGAGTCGCCCTGCATGCCCACCGATTCGAGCGTGAGCTTCGATTCGCTCTTGTCCAAGAGGCGCAGCACGGCGCGTTCGCCGTGCGCGCTGGGCAGCGTCGACACCCGCACGTCGACCGCGCGCGTGCCGATGCGCAGGCTGATGCGCCCGTCCTGCGGCAGCCGCTTCTCGGAGATGTCGAGGTCGGCCATGATCTTCAGGCGCGAGATCAGCGCGGCGTGCAGTGCGCGGTTGGGTTGCACCACCTCGCGCAGCGTGCCGTCGATGCGAAAGCGCACCGACGACGTGCGCTCGTAGGGCTCGATGTGGATGTCGCTGGCGCCGTCGCGCGCGGCCTGCGTGAGCAGCGCGTTGAGCATGCGGATGATGGGCGCGTCGCCGGCGCTGGCCAGCAGGTCTTCGACGGCCGGCAGCTCCTGCATCATGCGCGAGAGGTCGGCGTCGTTCTGCACTTCGCTGACCACCGCGGCGGCGCTCGATTCGCCCTGGGCGTAGGCGGCGCTGATGCGCTGGGCGAGCGGGCCGTCGTCGAGCACCTCGAAGGCCTGCACGCCGTACTTGCGGGTCACTTCACCGACCGCGCTGCGTGCCGGGTGGGAAGACATCCACAGCGTGTGGCGGCCGTCGTCCGTGGCTTCGAGCAGCAGTTGCTGGCTGCGTGCGAACGCGTAGGGAAGGGGATAGCGCATGGGTGGCGGGCGTGTGCGGGACGGGGCTCAGGGCAGCTCGCGCGAGCTGGTCGGGTCGGCGGTGGGCGGCAGCGCGCCGCGCAGCGGGCTGGGCGCGAGCCGGCGGTTGTCGGTGGCGGGGCGCGGCGGCGGGATGAGCTGCGTGCCTTCCATGCGGGTCTCGCTGCTCTTCTTGCCGCTGTCGCTGCTGTTCAGGCGGTTGATGCGCACCAGCGGCGCCTCGGGCAGCACGGGCGCCGAGTCGACGCCGCGCAGCATGATGTTGTCGGTGTTGGGCTGCGTGCGCTGCTGCATGCCGCGGATCTCGTCGTAGCGGTCGTAGGCGAAGGCTTCGGTGGAGGCGCCGTCGCGCATCACGGCGGGGCGCAGGAACATCATGAGGTTGCTCTTGTCGCGCGTGCGCACTTCGTTCTTGAACAGGTTGCCGAGCACCGGGATGTCGCCGGCCACGGGCACCTTCTCGACGGTGTTGCCGTAATTGTCCGACAGCAGGCCGCCGAGCATCACGAGCCCGCCGTCTTCCACCAGCACGCTCGACTCGATGGAGCGCTTGTTGGTGGTAGGGCCGTTGGGGTCCTTGGCCGTGTTCTGGTCGACCGTGGAGGTCTCCTGGAAGATGGTCATCTTCACGGTGCCGTTCTCGTTGATGGTCGGGCGCACGCGCAGCGTGAGGCCCACGTCCTTGCGCTCCACCGTGGTGAACGGGTTGATGCCGACCGAGCCCGAGGTGCTGGCGTACTGGCCGGTCACGAAGGGCACGTTCTGGCCGATGACGATCTTGGCTTCTTCGTTGTCCAGCGTCAGCAGGTTGGGCGTGGACAGCACGTTGGCGTCGCCGTCGCTGTTGAAGAAGTTGGCGATGGCGCCCAGGATGTACTGGCCGCCGATCTTGCCTGCGATGCCCAGGTTCAGGCCGGTGGAGGGCCGCACGTTGGCGACGTCGCGCGTGGCCAGGGCCTGCGTCAGCGCCAGGATGTTGGCGCTGGCCAGGCTGGAGTTGGTGCCGATGACGGCGTTGTTGCCCAGCGCGCTTTGCCACTGCACGCCGAAGTTGGCGGCCTTCTTGGCGCTGACCTCGACGATGAGCGCCTCGATCATCACCTGCGCGCGGCGCCCGTCGAGCTTGTCGATCACGGCGCGCATCTGGCGGTACTGCGGCTCGGGCGCGGTGATGATGAGCGAGTTGGTGCTCGGGTCGGCCTGGATCTGGCCGCCGGTGGACGGCTGGTTGGCGTTGTTCAGCGGCGCGTTGGCGGCGGCCGAACCGCCGCCCTGGGTGTTGTTGCCGCCGAAGCTGGCCTGCGTCATCGGCATGCTGGCCGGCGGCACGGACGAACCGGCGCTGCCCGCGGCGCCGGGCGCGCCCGGCACCTGCGACTGCTGCTGGCTCGCGGCCATCGCGGCGCGCAACGTGGCGGCCAAGCGCACCGCGTCGGCGTTCTTCAGGTAGACCACGTAGATGTTGCCGGCCGCGCCGTTGCTGCTTTCGGCCGGCGCACGGTCGAGCTTCTCGACCAGCGTGCGCACGAGCTGCGCGCGCGCGGGGTTGGCGGCGCGAAGGATCAGCGAGTTGCTGCGCGGGTCGGCCATCAGCGTGGTGCGGAACGAGGCGTCGGCACCGCCCGGTGCGGCCGCGCCCGGCGCCCCCGCTCCACCGCCTTCAACCAGCCGCGTGACCAGCGGCACCATGTCGGTGGCCACCGAATGCTTGAGCTGGATGACTTCGATGTCGGACGCGTTGGGCACGTCGAGCGACGCGATGATGCGCGCCAGCCGGCGCATGTTGTCGGCGTAGTCGGTGATCACGAGCGAGTTGTTGCCCGGGTTCACGTTGATGGTGTTGTTCGGCGGGATCAGCGGGCGCAGCACCGGCAGCAGGCTGTTGGCCGACTCGTAGTTCAGGCGAAAGATCTGCGTGACGATCTGGTTGCCCGCGGCCGAGCTGGCGCCGCCGATGGAGGTGTTGACGGTGCTGGTCTGCAGCTTGGCGTCGGCCTCGGGAACCACCTTGTACAGGCCGTCGGCTTCCACCACCGCGAAGCCCTGCAGGCGCAGCGCGGCGGCGAACTGGTTGAAGGCGGCGGCCGGCGCCAGCGGGCGGTCGGTGACCAGGTTCATGGTGCCCTTGACGCGCGGATCGACCACCACGTCGCGCCCGGTGACCACGGCCATGGTGCGGGCCACGGCCTCGATGTCGGCGGCGGCGAAGTTCAGCGTGATCGGTTCGCCGCGCCGCGGGGCGTCGCCGGTCTGCGCGTAGGCGGGCGGCAGCACCGGCACGAACGACGCCGCGATCAGCAGGCGTACCGCGAGCGCGACGAGGCCGGGGCGGGCGCCGGACGAGGACAGAGGCTTCTTCATGGTCGGATCAACCCAGGGTGATGATCGAGCGCGCACCGTCGCGCCGCCCGATGATGTTCAACAAATTGGAAAGTGCGTCTTCGCGGCCCGGTGCCGCGCTGGCTTCGCCATTGAAGCGCAACGCGGTGCCGCTCCAGTCGCCGCTGCCGTTCAGTTCGAGGCTGCCTTCGCGCGTGCTCAGCAGCAGCGTGGGGCGCGTACCGCCTTCGAGCGACAGGCGGTAGCTGCCCATCGGCCGCAAGGTCGACAGGGCGGATGACACATCGGTGGCGTCGAGCGTGGCCTGGCCCTCGATGCGCAATGCGGGGCCGTCCCACTGCATGGCGAAGGCGCGGGTGTTGAGGTCGAGCGCGCCTTCGAGCTTGAGCGTGTTCCAGGGCGCACCCAGGCCGGTGAGCAGCGTGGCGGGCCAGCGCGAGCGGGCGTCCTGCCATGCGAGCTGCAGGCCGTTGGCGCGCGGGCTGGCCTGAAGACCAAGGGGCTGCGCCGCGCAGCAGGAAAGATCGAGGCGTGCCGACAGACCGCGCCAGTTCGGCCACATGCGCCAGTTCAGCAGGCCGGGCAGCGAGACGGCCTGCGTGCCGCCCGCGCCGCTGGCGAACACGACGGCGGCGGTGCCGTTCCAGACCGTGCCGCGCGGGTTGACCAGCAGCAGGCGGCCTTGCGTCCAGCCCGAGAGCGCCGAGGCGAGCCAGCGCGCCGGTGCGAACAGCACGACCGCCACCAGCATGCCGGTAGCGGCGCCGAGCACGGCCCAGCGCCAGCTGCCGCGGCGCGGCTGGAGGTCGGGGACCGGGGGACGTCTCGCCATGCCGTGCGGTGCGTGGGGCTGCTTCAGCGCGGGGCGGGCAGCGCCATCACGAGCGTGCCGTCCCAGCGGGGTTGCGGAGGTTGGTCGGGCGTCGCGGGCGCAGGCTTGGCGCCCGGCGGCGGCGGTGCGACGGGCGCGCGCGTCAGGTGCACTTCGCGCGGCACGGCGTGGGCATTGCCGCGCGCCTGTGCGAGCCATTGCGCCAGGTTCTGGGCGGGCGCGCCGCGCAGCGTGACGGTGGCGGCGCCATCGCCACCGGCCGTCATGAGCTGGGCGTTCGTGACGCCCAGGCCGTCGCGCACCGAGCTTTCGAGCGCGCGCAGGGCGTCGTCGCGCGCCAGGCGCGGTTGCGACTGCAGCGCCTTCGCGCGGTTCTGCAAGGTGGCCATCTGCTGGAGCTGGGCGTCGAGCCGTGCGTGTTCGGCCGGGGCTGCGGCCAGCGTGCGCAGCGCGGGGGCGAGCGCAATCCACCAGAGCAAGGCCAGTGCCACCAGCGCGACGGCGCCGATGACGAGGCGGCGCTCGCGCATCCCGAGGACGGCCCAGCGGGCCTTGAGTTGTTCGCTGAAGTTCATCGGTTGGCCTCGGCCTGCACCAGCAGCAGGTCGCCTTCGGTGCGCACCTGGTAGCCGCGCGGCGACAGCACGGCGGTGATCTGCGTGACCTCCTGTGGCTGCAGCCCGAGACCGCGCAGGCGCAGCTGGCCGGCGCTGAAATCGATCGCGCTCGGGGAGCGGCCGGGCGGCAGGGCGGTGGCGATGGCGCCGACCATGGGTTCGAAATCGCTCGGTGCCACGTCGCCCACGGCCTGTTGCAGGGCGGCGACCTCGCGGCCCATCTGCAGCGGCGCGTCGACCACGATCTTCACTGAGGGAAAGGTCTGCGTCAGGATGGCGCGCGTGGCCTGGCGCTTGGACTCGAGTGCGTTGCGTTCCTTCCAGGCCCAGGCGTTCAGGCCGATGAGCTGGGTCAGCAACAGCACCACGATGCCCCAGCGCGCGGCGCGCCATTCGGGCGCGAAGCGCAGGGTTTGAAGCACCGAGGCGAATTTCTTGCCGGCGCGCGCGCGGCCCGTCACGGCCAGGTCGAACTGCGCGAGCTCCCAGGGCGTGCGCGTGGCGTGCAGCCAGCGCTGCGGCGCCTGCACGATCGGCACGCGGCGCTGCAGCAGGTGCTCGGCGGCTTCGGCGACGGCGGGTTCGGTGGTGATGACGGCGGTGTCCAGCGGCAGGCCGTTCGACAGGGCCAGGCCTGCACCGGCCAGCGGCAGCGAGACCACGCCGTCGCCGTCGCAGACCGTGAGCTGCGGCGCCTCGGGCTCGCCTGTGACCTGCAGCAGCGGCGGCGCGTCGGCCGACTGCGGCGTGAATTCGGGAACGATGCGCACGACGCGCCGACCGGCCGCTTCGAGTCCCTGCACGACGCTGCGCAGCCAGATGCGGTTGCAGGCCGCGACCCACACCGGCTCGCCGGCCTTGGCGTCGGGTGCGAGCGCGAAGTGCAGGGCTTCCGGGTCGTCGAGCAGGTGCTCTTCGAGCAGGCCGTCGAGCACGGCGCGCAGCTTCGAGGTGCTGCCCATGCTGCCCTTGGGCAAGGTCACGCGGTGCCATGAGAGCGCCGAGGACGGGATGCCGAGCGTGACCTCGGGGCCCGACGGCAGCAGCGTCAGCAGCGCGCGGCCCTGGTCGCGCAGGGCGATGCCGTCCTCACCGGCCTGGGCCCAGTCGTACTCGCCCGCGGCGTCGGCCGGAGGGAGGGGGGCAAGGAGCAGCAGCGGGGTCATGTCGGGGGGTGTCGGAAAAGCCGGTGATTGTAGGAGGGTGGCTTACAAGTTGTTGCTATTGTTTGAATAGCATATCTTGCAGAGACTACGTGCGTTTGACGGTGTTTTGATCAGAGAAAAGCAAACCGGCCTCAGGGTTTTGCCGGGGGCATGGTGGCGCCCGCGCCACGGGTGCGCCAGACGGTGGTCACGGCCAGGCCCTTGCGAAAGAGCAGCGAATGCTCCTCGACCCAGGTGCGGTCCAGCCGCAGCCGGCCGTAGACCTCGAAGTACTGGGTGCCCACGCCGTGCTGGGCTGCGTTGAAGCGCGAGCCGCCGCTGGGCAGGCCGGCGTTGGCTTCCTCGATGTTCTTGAAGAAGGAGCGGGTGCGTCGCTCCACCAGCTGGCGCGCGCTGGCGATGCCCAGCGATTCGACGCTCGCGCTGATGGCCTCGGCGCTGGCCGTGTTGAGGTTGAGCGTGGTGCGCTCCGGCAGGATCGTCACGTAGGGCTCGAGCGCGGCGGCGGTGGCGGGCGAGAGGCCGAGCCAGACCAGTTGCGCGACCTCCTGCGGCATCAGCGGGGCGGCGCCGGTGTCGGCGCTGGCATCGCTGCTGCCGCCGCCGCTACCGCCGCCACCGCCTGAGGCTGCGTCGGTGCTGCCGGTGTGCAGCGCGCTCGCGAGCCGCGCGGTCATCTGGGTCAGCTCGCCGGCCGGCAAGCCCAGCAGGTTGAAGAGGCGCGTGAAGGTGGCGACGCTCGCCGGCACCGGCTTGCCGGCGTCCACCAGCGACAGCACGTTGAGCTTGGACTGCGCGTCGATGATGCGGCCCGACAGGAAGGCGTCGGGCAGGCCTTCGAGGTTGTCGCTCGCCACGTTCTTCTCGGCCGACAGGAAGCTGGTGAGGCGGGCTTCCTCGAGTGGCACGGCCCATGGCTCGCCGAGGTGGTCGGGGCCGCCGGCGCGGCCGTCTTCGCCGAGGATCAGGCGCGACCAGTCGAGCGCGCCGATCAGCACCCAGGCTGCCTGTACGCGCGCGCGCTCGGCGCCTTCGACCTCGGCGGAGCGCCATTGCTGCCAGAGCGCGGCGGCGGAGAAGGTGGCGACCAGCATCACGGTCAGCATGGCGGCGAGCAGCGCGGCGCCGCGCTGGCGGCGTGTGCTTGCCCCGCGATGGCGTTGCGGCGCGGTCATGAGCGCGGCCCCCCGAGCGTCGGTCGCACCCAGTCGCGCGTGAGCGTGCCCGAGAGCCCGTCGCCGGGCGGCAGGGTCAACACCAGCCGCACGCCGTCGGGCATGGCGATCAGCGCGCCGGCCGGGTTGGACGGGTTCGCCGCCGCCACGGGCAGCGGCTCCGCCGGCACCCAGGCGTTGTTGCGGAAGTACGCGAGCTGCCAGCTGTTGACCGGCATCAGCGCCACATCGGTGGCGCCGCCGGTGGGCGCGGCGCCATCTTGGGCCCAGGCCGCCGCGAGGTTCCAGGCCTGCACCCATTCGCCGCGCGTGGCGAAGGGCGCCGACTGCCAGCGCCGCCAGCGCGTGCCGTCGGCACCGGGGCGCAGCGTCCAGGAGACGACCTGCACGGTCGGCGTGCTGGTGTCGCTGCCGCGGCGCGTCATGCGCAGCACGCGGCCGTCCCAGTCGATCGGGCGGGTCTGCGCGAGCAGGGTGATGGCGTCGAGGTCGGCGCTCCACTGCGCGAGCGTGGCCTGCAGCGTGAGCACCGCGTCGGCGCGCTGCTGGTTCTGCGTGGTGGCGCGCGACATGCTGTCCAGGCCGCGCCAGCTCACGAGGGCGAGCAGCGCCATCACCGCGATGGCGACCAGCAGCTCGATCAACGTGAAGCCGTGTGCGCGCGAAGGCTTCGTCATCAGACGCGCCCTACCACGGTCGACACGCGCAGCAGCGGTGCGCTGCCTTCGTCGCGCACCTGCACGTCGACGCGCCGGAAATTCGGGTTGAGCGTGGGCACGGTCGTTGTCGTCACCAGGAAGGTGAGGCCGGCCTGCAGGCAGATCGAGCCCGAGTCGCCGACGGCCGGCATCTGCCGCGACAGGCGCGCCTTGGCGAGTTCGTTTTCGGCGCACAGGCCGGCCAGCACGAGGTCGGACTGGCGCTGCGCATTGCGCGTGAGCGACATCGTGGCCTGCGAGCCGGCCGCCAGCGCGAGCGCAACGATGCCCAGCGCGATCAGCACCTCGACCAGCGTGAAGCCATGGTTGCGCGCGGCGCGCCGCAGCCGTTGCGTCATGGCACGGCGAACACGGTGAAGGGCCGCAGCCCGTCGGTGGCGACGCGCAGCACGCGCGCGGGCGGGCCGTCGCTGTGCAGCATGACCTGCTGCGCCGGAATGATGGGGTCGGGACCGAGCTGCAGCGCCGCCACCGGCGTGTCGCCGCCCAGCATGGGCTGGGCCGTGATGCCTGCGTGGGTCCAGCCGGTGGGCAGTGCGTCGGCGGGCAGGCCGTCGAAGACGAAGCCGCCGCCTTCGACGAGGCGCCAGCGCACCATGACGCCACTGGCGCGCGACTGGGCACGGGCCGATTCGAGCAGGGCGGCGAGGCGGTCGGCCTCGCGGTCGAGCGCGGCGGCGTTGGTGTCGCGCATCGCGAAGCTCACGCTGGCGGTCGCGATGGCGATGATCGCGATCACCACGATCAGCTCCAGCAGCGTGAAGCCGCGCGCTGCGCGAGGCTGTGGCAGCACCACGCGGCCGGGGGCGATGCGCTTACTGCCAGCTGCCGATGTCGGCATTCTTGCCCTCGCCGCCGCTCTGTCCGTCGGCGCCGAAGGAGAGCACGTCGATTTCGCCCTTGATGCCGGGGTTCATGTACTGGTACGGATGGCCCCAGGGGTCGTTGGGCAGCTTCTCGACGTAGGGCTTCCAGTTGGGCGCGGCCGGGCCCGCGGTGGGGCGGGTCAGCAGCGCCTGCAGGCCCTGCTCGGCGGTCGGGTAGCGCTGGTTGTCGAGGCGGTAGAGCTTGAGCGCCTGCATCAGGTTGTTGATGTCGGTGCGGGCGGCGGTGACGCGGGCGTCGTCGGCGCGCTCGATCACGTTCGGCACGATCAGCGCAGCGAGCACGCCGATGATGACAAGCACCACCATGAGTTCGATCAGCGTGAAGCCGCGTTGTGCGGTGCGGGAGACGGAACGAAGGAGTTTGTTCATAGCTTGCGGGGACATGAGGCGGTAAGCGCGCTGCATGATAATCCGCGGCCATGACAAGTCCTTACTCCGCAGCCCGATGGCATGCCCCACTTGCAACGACGGGGCTTTGGGCGTTGGCCGCGGGCGCCGCGGTGTTCTGGGCGCTGCGGCTGGCCTCGCCGGCCGACGCCGTGGCTGCGGCGGCCACGATGCCGCGCGCACCGGTCGCGGCCGATGCCGAGGCGGTGGCCCGGTTGCTGGGCGTAGTCACGGTGACGTCGAACGCGCCCGTGGCGCCGGAGGCCGCGAGCCGCTTCGCGCTGTCGGGCGTGGTGGCGGACCCGTCGAACCAGGGCGCGGCGCTGATCTCGATCGACGGCAAGCCGCCGCGGCCGTTCCGCGTCGGCTCGAAGGTCGGCGAGAGCTATGTGCTGCAGTCGGTGGGCGTGCGCGCGGCCACGCTCGGTGCCCAGCGCGACGGGCCGGCGGCGTTCACGCTGCAGCTGCCGGTGCGTGCGCCGCTGAGCATGGGGCTTCCGACGCCACCTGCTGGTCTGCCGTCGGTGTCGCCGGCTGTGCCTGCCGGCCCGTTGCCGGCCACGATGCCGGCAGTGGTGATGCCGCCGCAGCAGCAGTTGCAACCTGCCGCCACGGCGGGCGCCGCGATGGAGCCACCGCCGCAGGCGCAGACCCCTGCGCAGTAAGCGCAGCGGTCGCTTTCTTTCTCTTTTCTTCTTTTCTTCAGGCCTGAAGGAACAGGCGGTAGGCCGGGTTGGCCGTTTCCTCGACGCAGGGATAGCCCAGCGTTTCGAGGAAGCTGTCGAAGGCCGCCGACTCTTCGGCCGGCACCTGCAGGCCCACGAGGATGCGCCCGTAGTCGGCGCCCTGGTTGCGGTAGTGGAACAGGCTGATGTTCCAGTTCGGCCGCATCAGGCTCAGGAACTTGAGCAGCGCACCGGGACGTTCGGGGAACACGAAACGCAGCAGGCGTTCGTCGTGCGCCAGCCCCGTGCGGCCGCCCACCAGGTGGCGCAGATGCTCCTTGGCGAGTTCGTCGTGCGTGAGGTCGAGTGCGTCGAAGCCGTGTTCGATGAAGACCTTCGCGATGGTGGCCGACTCGCCGCGCGCCGAGGTCGTGAGGCCGACGAACACGTGGGCCTTGGCGGCATCGCTGATGCGGTAGTTGAACTCGGTCACGTTGCGCGGCGCGCCACCGGCGGGCAGCTCGCTGATGAGTTCGCAGAAACGACGGAAGCTGCCGCGCTCTTCGGGGATGGTCACGGCGAACAGCGCTTCGCGTTCCTCGCCGACTTCGGCCCGCTCGGCCACGAAGCGCAGCCGGTCGAAGTTCATGTTGGCGCCGCACAGGATCGCCGCGTAAGTCTCGCCTTGCCGGCCGTGCTCGGCCGCGTACTGCTTGATCGCCGCCACGGCCAGCGCGCCGGCCGGCTCGACGATGCTGCGCGTGTCGACGAACACGTCCTTGATGGCGGCGCACACCGCATCGGTGTCGACCGAGATGTAGCCGTCGACCAGGTTCTGCGCGATGCGGAAGGTTTCTTCGCCGACCAGCTTGACGGCCGTGCCATCGGAGAACAGGCCGACGTCGGGCAGGTTCACGCGCTGGTGCGCGGCGACCGATTGCATCATCGCGTCGGAGTCGTTCATCTGGACGCCGATCACCTTGATCTCGGGCCGCACGGCCTTGATGTAGTTGGCCACGCCGGAGATGAGGCCGCCGCCGCCGATCGCCACGAACACCGCATCGAGCGGACCTTGGTGCTGGCGCAGGATTTCCATCGCGATGGTGCCCTGGCCCGCGATGACGTCGGGGTCGTCGAAGGGATGGACGAAGGTCAGGTTCTGCTGCGTCTGCAATTCGAGCGCATGCAGGTAGGCATCGGAATAGCTGTCGCCATGCAGCACGATCTCGCCGCCGAAACCACGCACTGCATCGATCTTCAATTGCGGCGTGGTCACGGGCATCACGATCACTGCGCGCGTGCCGAGCTTGCGCGCGCCGAGCGCAACGCCTTGCGCGTGATTGCCGGCCGATGCGCAAATCACACCGCTCGCCAATTGCGCTTTGCTCAGGTGCGCCATCTTGTTATAGGCACCGCGCAGTTTGAAACTGAATACGGGTTGCTGGTCCTCGCGCTTGAGCAACACGGTATTGCCAAGTCGCTCGCTGAGCGCGCGCGCCTTCTCCAACGCAGACTCGACGGCCACGTCGTAGACCCGCGCATTGAGGATTTTTCTGAGATAGTCGGCGGGCGTTAACGCCGCAGTAACAGGTGCATTGCGCAAGATCTTTTCCAGGGAGTTTTCATTTGCTAACCATCAATCATAAGAGGCATCGGTATTGCATGCGGGGAATGGCATGGACACAAATGTCATAAACCTATTCCGCAAGGCTCCTGCTGCAAATGATTCCGGTTTTTTTGCGCGCACCTATCCCGCGATTCATACGCCCGCTAATTCACTAACAGTTGGGCAGAATTTGTTATCAGTTTCTGTCAGTGACCTTTCGAAGGGACTGATGCAGGCCGAGGCTGCGCGCGTGCAACGCGGCGAAATCGGACGGCCCACATGGCAGGTCATGGGCAACAGATTGCGTGCGCACATCGTTCCGTTGCTGGGCGATGTGCCGGTGGCTGTGTTCGCGACCGCGGACGTGCAGCGCCTGATCGATCACCTCGGCGAACAAGGCTTCACCAGCACGACGATCGCGCAATACCTCGTGTTGCTCCGCAAGGTGGTCATGCATGGCGTGCACGTCGGGGCATTGCGCGAGGCCCCGGTGTTCCCGAAGGTCAAGGTGCGCAGCCAGCCGCGCGGCAGCTTCAGCGTGGCGGAGTACCGTGCGCTGATTGCGGCGGCGCGCAGCTTGCGCGGCCATTCGCACCCGGTGCTGGATCGGTTGACGGCCGGCGAACGTTTCTGGATCGCTCGCGAATTGCTTGTCATGCCCGACGAGCTGCCGTGGCTGATCCGCTGGATGGTCAACACCTTCGTGCGCCCCAGCGACATCAAGCTCATGAAGCACAAGCACATCGAAGTGGTGCGCGGCAAGCATGTCTACCTGCGGATGAACCTGCCGGAGACCAAGCGGCACAGCCAGCCCATCGTGAGCCTGCGACCTGCCGTTCGTGTCTATGAATGCCTGCTCGCGTACCGCGGGACGCATGGCTTCGGCGGGGCGGAAGACTACATCTTCATGCCGCACCTGAAGAACCGCGAGCACGCGCTGGCGGTTCTCAATTTCTTCTTTCACTGGGTGCTCGAAAAGACCGGTCTCGAGAAAGGACCGCTGGGTCAGTCGAGGACGCTGTATTGCTTGCGCCATACGGCCATCACGTTGCGGCTCTTGTATGGACAGGGGATCGACATGCTGACGCTGGCGCGCAATGCACGAACGAGTGTCAACATGGTCGAGCGTTTCTACGCATCGGTTTTGAGCGGAGAAATGAATGTGGGGCTGCTGCAGAGCAGGCGTGGCCGGATGAATTGAGGAAGGACAAAAAGCCGCCCGGCTTGAACCGGGCGGCTTGAGTGTTTGCAGATTCAAACTGGCGTGGGCCAGCATGTGAATCGACAGTGAGCGATCAGAAGGCGTGACGGATGCCGAAGTCGTAGCCCGTCGAGGTCTTCGGCGTGAAACCGTTGCCGGTGCCTTGGAAGCTCGGGCCACCGACGGTCAGCGATGCGCCGTTCTTGTTGCTCACGCGAGCAACGGTGGCGTACAGGGCCGTGCGCTTCGACAGGTTGTGCACGTAGCCGATCGCCAGCTTGTTGGCCTTCTTGTCGGCGGGCAGCACTTCCCACGGGTTGCGGGCAACCAGGTTCTCGTCGTACTTGACGCTCGAGTACGAAGCGCGGATCAGTCCAGCACCGACCGGCACGGTCACGCCGAGCAGGTAGCCGGTCAGATCGATGTCCGGACGGCCGCCGAGGTACGGTTCGACTTCGTAGTCAACCTTGTTCTTGGCGCGCGACAGTTCACCGAACAGCTTCACGGGACCGAAGTCGTACGAAGCGCCCAGGTTCAGCGTGTTGACCTTGGTGGTCGTGCCGACGTAGAACTGGTCACCCACGGTGCTGCTGCCATAAGCCAGCGCAACGTCCAGGGGGCCGTTGGCGTAGCCGAAGCGACCGCCGACATAGCGACCGGTGCGCGAGGCGTTTTCCGTGAGGGGCGTTGCGGTGCCGGGGCTGTACTTGGTCTTCTCGTGGAAGCCGTACATCACCTGGCCGTAGAAACCACCCAGGTTCGGCGGCAGGAAGTAGCCGATGCTGTTGCCGGCGCGAACGTAGTTGCTGCCACCGGCATCGGGGAGCTGCGGAACGTTCTTGAGGGCGTCGGGGAGCTTCTTGCCGTCGGCATAGCCGGTGAAGCCGCCGAATGCGCCATTGGCTGTGTTGACCAGGTTGGAGCCGACGCCATTGGTGCCGAACGGATCGAACACGGTGTCGTTCCAGAACGTCGGGGTGTAGTCGCGGCCGAGGCGGACTTCACCGAACCCGCCCGACAGGCTCACGGTCGAACGGCGCGTGAATGTCGAGACGCCTGTCTGGCCATCGTCGTTGCTGATCGGGGCTTCGAGCCAGAAGCTGGCGGCCAGGCCACCACCGAGGTCTTCTGTGCCACGGAAGCCCAGGCGGCTGGAGTTGTAGCCCGAGTGGGCCAGTTCACGGCGGCTCGCCTTGATGCTGCCGCGGTTCAGGTAGAACGGGTTGTAGATGGGGAAGCCGAGCCTGTCGTACGTGACGCCATTGCCCAGGTCACGCGAGGTGGACGAGTAGCCGCTGATCGACGCGTCGACCACACCAAACAGCGTGACGGACGACTGAGCCGAGGCAACACCGGCAACAGCCAGGGCAGCCAGAGCAGCTGCCCTTTCGGAGTGGACGGCTAGAGTGGCGCGGCCATCGGGGCGCACAAAGAAAAAAGCCCCGAGTCTTGCGACTCGGGGCTAAATCCACCAATTGGAAGGGTGGAGGAGACAACTGGGTGCGCACCATGAAGTGCGCAGCAATGAAATAGAGTATACCCACCCTTTGTTGCGATGCAACAAGCAGGCGATGCTTTTCCCACACACAAACCGATGTTGGCGTGCACTTTTGCGCACCAATTCATCCCAATTGGAGCTGAAACACCATGGAATGCACAGTAAGTTGGACCGGTGACGCAGGCACCCGATCGGCCATGGGCTTCGTGGCCGAGACCGGCAGCGGCCATGTCCTGATGATGGACGGCGCTCCGGATGCGGCCAAGCCCGAGAACGGCGGCCAGAACCTGGCCGCGCGGCCGATGGAAACCGTGCTCGCTGGCACGGGTGGTTGCACGGCCTACGACGTGGTGCTCATATTGAAGAGGGGGCGCCATCGTGTCGAGCGCTGCAGTGTCAAGCTGACCAGCGAGCGCGCTGAAAAGGACCCCAAGGTCTTCACCAAGATCCACATGCACTTCACCGTGGCGGGCAAGGGCATTCCGGCCATCGCCGTGGAGCGGGCGATCGCTCTCAGCCACGAAACCTACTGCTCCGCCAGCATCATGTTGGCGAAGACGGCGGAAATCACGACCAGCTTCGATCTGATCGAGACCTGAAAACCCCGTTGGATGGCGACCGAAGGCCCTAGATTCGGTGGGCGACGGTCGTCATGACCCGCGATGCCAGGCGCATCAGGGCCTTGGCCGGGGCCGGCAGTTCCGCTGCGCCCGCGTCGACGGCCTGCGTGGCATGGCGGGCTTCGTCAACCTTCATCTGCTCGACCACGGCGCGGGACGCGTGATCGGTCGGCGGCAGCCGGTCCAGGTGGCTTTCAAGGTGCGCTTCCACCTGCCGTTCGGTTTCGGCGACAAAGCCGAGGCTCAGGGGATCGCCCAGGCGTCCGGCAATCAGGCCAAGACCGAAGGCGCCTGCATACCAGAGTGGATTCAGGAGGGACGGGCGGGCGCCCAGGTCGTCCAACCGCTGCCGGGTCCAGGCCAGGTGATCGGTTTCTTCATGCGCGGCTTCCAGGAAGTGCGCGCGCAACGCCGGGTCCCGCGCCACGGCGGCCTGGGCGGTGTACAGCGCCTGGGCACAGACTTCGCCGACATGGTTCACGCGCATCAGCGCACCGGCCTCGCGGCGCTCCGATTCGCTCAATTCACCTTGCGGCTGGATCGCGGGCGGAAGCGCCCGGGTGGCGTGAGATCGGGCAAAAAGCGTGCGCAAAGCCGCATCGGCGGCTGTGAGGGCGGGGTCGAGCAGGGCGGTCATGGGTCTATTTGAACGCACCTGTCCGGCGATGCAAGGACAGCACATTTCGTTTCATATCGTGGCAAAACCACCCGTCTAAGTCCTTTGTTGCACGACTGCAACGAAACACGCGGGGCTTCCAAGATTTAGGGCGATTTGTTTTGCCCTGCCGCAGCGGCTCTGGTGCAATAGCATCAACTTCCCAAAAGGAGGTTGGCCCGGGGTCCGGTGGGAGCACAAAAGTGCCAGTCACGGTGAGCCCTTCGCACCGGAGCCCTATGTTTAACCTTGGAGAAACTTGCAATGAAAAAATCTCTAGTTGCTCTGGCTGCCCTGGCTGTTGCCGGTGTTGCCTCGGCTCAGTCGTCCGTCACGCTGTTTGGTGTGGTCGACGCGTCGATCAGCGGCTACTCGTCCACCTCGCGTGACCTGAACGGCGCCACCTTCCTGAACCCGTTCTACCTGAACCGTGGCAGCGTCAAGGTCAGCCGCACGGCTCTGGCTAACTCGGGTTACAACTCCAGCCGTCTGGGCTTCCGTGGTACGGAAGACCTGGGTGGTGGCCTGGCAGCCAGCTTCTGGCTCGAAGCCCCGATCACCAACGACGACGGCGCAACTGGCGTTTCGACGTTCGCTCGTCGCTCGACCGTGAGCCTGTCGGGTGGTTTCGGTGAAGTTCGTCTGGGCCGTGATTACACCCCGACGTTCTGGAACGACACCGTGTTCGATCCGTTCGGCACCAACGGCGTTGGCACCAACCTGATCTCGACGGCCAGCGGTTTCAACACCACCGGCGGTTCCGGTGGCTTTGGTGGCAACCCGAACTACGTTCGCGCCAGCAACACCATCGGCTACTTCCTGCCCCCGAACCTGGGCGGCTTCTACGGCCAAGTGCAGTACGGCTTCCACGAGAAGGACAAGTTCAGCCCTGGTACCGCTACGCCTAACGTCGCGAACAACTCGCGCACCGGTCGTTACGTCGGTGGCCGCTTCGGCTATGCCAACGGTCCTCTGGACGTTGCGCTGGCCTATGGCAGCAGCACCTCGGGTGACCAGTTCTACGCTGGCGTGACCAACAAGGTCAACACGCTGAACCTGGGCGCTTCGTACGACTTCGGTCCCGTGAAGCTGTTCGGTGAAGTGTCGCGCGTCAAGAACAAGGTCGACTACGAAGTCACCCCCTTCGTCGGCGCTACGCCTGACACCGACCTGACCGGCTACCTGCTCGGCGTGACCGTGCCCGTCGGTGCTGGCCTGATCCGCGCTTCGTACTCGAGCGTCAAGTACGACCTGAACCAGCCGCAAGTGCTGTTCCAGCCGCGTATCGCTGACCCGAAGGCTAACAAGCTGGCTATCGGCTACGTGCACAACCTGTCGAAGCGCACGGCTCTGTACGCTACCGTTGCTCGCGTGAGCAACAAGAACGGTGCAGCCCTGACCGTTGGCGGCCCGGCCTTCATCAACAGCGGTGTCTTCACCCCGAAGAACTCGACCGGCTACGACTTCGGTATCCGTCACGCTTTCTAATTTGATGCTGGCGCAAGCCAGCTTCGAATCGAAAGACTGAAAGCCACCCGGCGCAAGCCGGGTGGCTTTTTCTTTTGGCGCGCGCCCGTTCTCACTCGTAAAAATTGCGCCTCCACCCCCGGGGAACCCCCGTGCGGGCACGCTGCTTGCACTGCTAGCATGCCGCGATCACTCTTGTTGCTGAATGACTGCCTTTGTACTGCGCCGCCTGATCCAGGCCGTGATCGTGATGATCGCGGTTGCGTTCATTGCCTTCCTCCTCTTTCAATATGTCGGCGACCCGGTCGTGTTCCTGCTGGGGCAGGATGCCAAGCCCGACCAGATCCGTGAAATGCGCGCCGCATTGGGGCTCGACCGACCCTTCTTCGTGCAGTTCTGGCACTTCCTCGTCAACGCCGCACAGGGCGAATTCGGACTGAGCCTGCGCCAGGGCGCCAAGGTGTCGCGCCTGATCGGCGAGCGCTTCCCGGCCACGCTCGAACTCGCACTCGTGGCCGCGGCCCTGGCGCTGTTCGTCGGCATTCCGATGGGCGTGTACACCGCCCTGCGCCGTGGCACCTTCATGAGCCAGGTGTTCATGACCGTCTCGCTGCTCGGCGTGTCGCTGCCCACCTTCCTGATCGGCATCCTGCTGATCCTGGTCTTCGCCGTGACGCTGGGCTGGTTCCCGAGCTTCGGGCGCGGTGACACGGTGCAGTTCGGCTGGTGGACCAGCGGCCTGTTCAAGGCCGACGGCTGGCACCACATCATCCTGCCGGCGGTGACGCTGGCGATCTTCCAGCTCACGCTGATCATGCGGCTGGTGCGCGCCGAGATGCTCGAGGTGCTGCGCACCGACTACATCAAGTTCGCGCGCGCACGGGGCCTGTCGAACCGCGCGATCCACTTCGGCCACGCGCTCAAGAACACGCTGGTGCCGGTCATGACGATCACCGGCCTGCAGCTCGGCGGCCTGATCGCTTTTGCCATCATCACCGAGTCGGTGTTCCAGTGGCCCGGCATGGGGCTGCTCTTCATCCAGGCCGTGACCTTCGCGGACATTCCGGTGATGGCCGCCTACCTGTGCCTGATCGCGCTGATCTTCGTGGTGATCAACCTCGTGGTCGACCTGTTGTACTTCGTGGTCGATCCCCGGCTGCGCGTGGGCAAGGCGGGAGGCCATTGAGGTGAGTGTCGCAACCGCTGCCGCAACGCCGCGCCTGCAGGCCTCCGGCCGGGCCTTCGCGCACATCGCCAGCTTCTACCCCGAGATCACGGCCTTTCGTCGCGACCTGCACGCCCACCCCGAGCTCGGCTTCGAAGAGGTCTACACGGCGGGCCGCGTGCGCGAGGCGCTGCGCGCCTGCGGCGTGGACGAGATCCACGAGGGCATCGGCAAGACCGGTGTCGTCGGCGTCATCCGCGGCAAGTCGACCGCCAGCGGCCGCATGATCGGCCTGCGTGCCGACATGGACGCGCTGCCCATGCGCGAGGACAACGACTTCGGTTGGCGCTCCGCCAACGACGGCCTCATGCACGGCTGCGGCCACGACGGCCACACCGCCATGCTGGTCGGCGCCGCGCGCTATCTGGCCGAGACGCGCGACTTCGACGGCACCGCCGTGCTGATCTTCCAGCCCGGCGAAGAAGGCCTTGCCGGTGCGCGCGTGATGATCGAAGACGGCCTGTTCGACCGCTTCCCGGTGAACGCCGTCTACGCCATGCACAACTGGCCCGCGATGCCGGCCGGCACCGTCGGCATCAACCGCGGCGCGATGATGGCTGCGGCCGACCGCGTGACGATCGAGATCAAGGGCAAGGGCGGCCACGGCGCGCATGCCTACCAGACCATCGACCCCGTCGTGGTGGCCGCGCACATCATCACCGCAGCGCAGACCATCGTGTCGCGCAGCGTGCGTCCCATCGACGCGGCCGTCGTCAGCATCTGCGCCGTGCAGGCCGGCGACCTCGGCGCGATGAGCGTGATCCCGGGCGAGGCCACGCTGGTCGGTACCGTGCGCACCTTCAGCGCACGCGTGCAGGCGCAGGTCGAGCAGCGACTGAGCGAGCTGTGCACGGCCATTGCCACCGGCTTTGGCGCGACCGCGACGATCAAGTACGAACGCATCTACCCGGCCACGATCAACACCGCGCCCGAAGCGATGTTCGCGGCCGACGTGGCGCAGGCGCTGGTCGGCGCGAAGAACGTCGATCGCAACCTGGAGCCCAGCATGGGCGCCGAAGATTTTTCCTTCATGCTGCAGAAGAAGGCCGGTGCCTATCTGCGCATCGGCCAGGACGCCCGCAGCGGCGCCTTCCTGCACAACAGCCGTTACGACTTCAACGACGAGATCCTGCCGCTGGGCGCCGCTTTGCATGCGGGCCTGATCGAGCAGGGCATGCCGCTGGCTGCTACCCGCAGCCTGCAGCCAGGGAAAGCCGCCGCCACCGCGGCGCCGTGATGTGTTCGATTTCAACCCGAGGAGTGTTCCCATGAGTTTCAAGAAGCAAGCGGCTGCGGTCGCTGTCCTGTGCGCCCTGGGCGCCGTCAGCATGGTCGCCAGCGCGCAGACCATCCGCATCGCGAACCAGGGCGACGCCCTGTCGCTCGACCCGCACTCGCTCAACGAGTCGCTGCAACTGAGCGTCACCGCCAACGTCTATGAAACTCTCGTGGGCCGCAACAAGGACCTGAGCCTGGCACCGCTGCTGGCCACGAGCTGGAAGCAGACCTCGCCGAACGTGTGGCGCTTCGAACTGCGCAAGGGCGTGGTGTTCCATGACGGCACGCCGTTCAGCGCCGACGACGTGGTGTTCAGCTTCGCGCGTGCGCAGGGCGACGGCTCCGACATGAAGGCCACGCTCAGCGAGATCAAGGCCGTGCGCAAGGTCGGCGACCTCGCCGTCGAAATCGAAACCAACGGCCCGTTCCCGATCCTGCCCGACGTGATCTCGCTCACCATGATCATGAGCAAGAAGTGGTGCGAGGAAAACCAGGCCACCAAGCCCGTCGACCGCCGCAAGGGCATCGAGAACACCGCTTCGTTCAAGGCCAACGGCACCGGCCCGTTCCGCGTGCGCGAGCGCCAGCCCAACGTGCGCACGGTGTTCACGCGCAACGGCACCTACTGGGGCAAGATCGACGGCAACGCGCAGGAGATCGTGTTCACGCCCATCGCCAACCCCGCGACCCGCGTGGCCGCGCTGGTCTCCGGCGAAGTCGACGTGATGGAGCCCGTGCCCGTGCAGGACATCGCGCGCATCAACGCCGCGCCCAACGCCCGCGTCATCACCGGCCCCGAGATGCGCACCATCTTCCTGGGCATGGACCAGAAGCGCGACGAGCTGCAGTACTCGAACGTGAAGGGCAAGAACCCGTTCAAGGACAAGCGCGTGCGCCAGGCCTTCTACCAGGCCATCGACATCGCCGGCATCCAGCGCACCGTGATGCGCGGCGCCTCCAAGCCCACCGCGCTGCTCGTCGGCCCGGGCATCAACGGCTGGACCGCCGAGCAAGACAAGCGCTTGCCCTTCGACGTCGATGCCGCCAAGAAGCTGCTGACCGAAGCCGGCTACCCCAACGGCTTCGAAGTCTCGATGAACTGCCCGAACGACCGCTACGTCAACGACGGCCAGATCTGCCAGAGCGTGGCCGCCAACCTGGCCAAGATCGGCGTCAAGATCAACCTCGTGGCCGAGACCAAGGGCACCTACTTCCCGAAGATCCTGCGCCGCGACACCAGCTTCTACATGCTGGGGTGGACCCCGACCACCTACGACTCGCACAACGCGCTGAGCTCGCTCACCTCGTGTCCCGACGACAAGGGCACGGGCCAGTTCAACCTGGGCGCCTACTGCAACCCCAAGCTCGACGAGCTGACCAAGAAGATCCAGTCCGAGTCGGACAAGGCCAAGCGCAACGAGATGATCAAGGAAGCCTTCAAGGTCCACACCGACGACATCGGCCACCTGCCGCTGCATCAGCAGTCGCTGGCCTGGGGCGTGAGCAAGAAGGTCGAGCTGGTGCAACTGGCCGACAACTTCATGTACTTCAAGTGGATGAGCATCAAGTAAGTCGACCGTGGGCCGCTGCCTGAGCGGCCCGACCATGGGCCCGCTTCTTGCGGGCCCATTCCTTTTTTGCTTTCACGATGAAAAAAAATCTGGCCCGCTGGCTCGACAGCGATGTTGGCTACAGCTTTCGCACCTCGCCGGTGGCGATCGCCGCCGCCGTCATTGCGCTGGTGTGCGTCTTCTGTTCGGTGTTCGCCGGATGGGTGTCGCCGCACAACCCCTTCGACCTCGCCACGCTCGAACTCGGTGACGCCCGCCTGCCACCGGCGTGGAGCGCCGAAGGCTCCACCAAATACATCCTCGGCACCGACGACCAGGGCCGCGACATTCTTTCGGCCGTGATCTACGGCGCCCGCATCTCGCTGATCGTCGGCGTGGTGTCGGTGGTGCTGTCGGTCGTCGTCGGCGTGGTGCTCGGCCTGCTGGCCGGCTTCTTCGGCGGCTGGCTCGACTCCTTCCTCATGCGCGTGTGCGACGTGATGCTGTCGTTCCCGCCCATCCTCGTCGCGCTGCTCATCGCCGGCGTCGGCCGCGCGCTCTTTCCGGGCGCGCACGAGTCGCTGGCCTTCGGCGTGCTGATCATCTCGATCTCGCTCACGGGCTGGGTGCAGTACGCGCGCACCGTGCGCGGCTCCACGCTGGTGGAGCGCAACAAGGAGTACGTGCAGGCCGCGCGCGTCACCGGCGTTGCGCCGCTGCGCATCATGCTGCGCCACGTGCTGCCCAACGTGATGGGGCCGGTGATGGTGCTGGCCACCATCCAGGTCGCGACCGCGATCATCACCGAGGCCACGCTCTCGTTCCTGGGCGTCGGCGTGCCGCCGACCTCGCCTTCGCTGGGCACGCTCATCAGCATCGGCAACCAGTACCTGTTCTCGGGCGAATGGTGGATCACGGTGTTCCCGGGCCTGATGTTGGTGCTCATCGCACTCAGCGTGAACCTGCTCGGCGACTGGCTGCGCGACGCGCTCAATCCGCGCTTGCGCTGAACAGAAAAGGAGAACGCCTCATGACGCTGCTCCAGGTCAAAGACCTCGTTGTCGAATTTCCGAACCGCCGCGGCACGCTGCGTGCGCTCGACCGCATTTCCTTCGACATCGCGCCCGGTGAAATCCTCGGCGTGGTGGGCGAATCGGGTGCGGGCAAGTCGCTCACCGGCGCGGCCATCATCGGCCTGCTCGAACCGCCGGGCCGCGTGGCCGGCGGCGAGATCCTGCTCGAGGGCCAGCGCATCGACAACCTCGGTTTCGATGCGATGCGCCCCATCCGCGGCCGCAAGATCGGCGCGATCTTCCAGGACCCGCTGACCTCGCTGAACCCGCTGTACACCGTGGGTCGCCAGCTCATCGAGACCATCCGCACCCACCTGCCCGTGACCGAGTCGGAAGCGCGCAAGCGCGCCATCGGCCTGCTGCAGGACACCGGCATTCCCGCCGCCGAACAGCGCATCGACCACTTCCCGCACCAGTTCTCGGGCGGCATGCGCCAGCGCGTGGTGATTGCCCTGGCGCTCGCGGCCGAGCCCAAGCTCATCGTGGCCGACGAGCCGACCACCGCGCTCGACGTGTCGATCCAGGCGCAGATCATCCAGCTGCTCAAGCAGGTCTGCAAGGAACGCGGCGCGGCGGTGATGCTCATCACGCACGACATGGGCGTGATCGCCGAAACCTGCGACCGCGTGGCCGTGATGTATGCGGGCCGCATCGCCGAGATCGGCCCGGTGCACGAGGTGATCCACCAGCCCGCGCACCCCTACACCTCGGGCCTGATGGCGTCGATCCCCGACATGACGAGCGACCGCGAACGGCTCAACCAGATCGACGGCGCCATGCCGCGGCTCAATGCCATTCCGACCGGCTGCGCCTACAACCCGCGCTGCCCGCGCACCTTCGCACGCTGCCTGACCGAGCGGCCCGAGCTGATGCACGCGGGCGCCACGCGCGCCTCCTGCTGGCTGCACGATGCCGCCGACCCGCATGCGGGCCAGGCCGAGATCGCCGCGCAGCACCACGACGCCCTGGCGGCCGGCGAGCGCGCCACGCCCGAGGCGGCCGAACCCCTGGCAGAGGTGACCCGATGAGCGCCGTGATCGAACCCCGCAAGGACGCCGCAGCGGCAAAGACCGGCGAGCCGCTCGTGGTCGCGCACGACCTCGCGCGCACCTTCGACGTCTCGCCGCCCTGGCTCAACCGCGTGCTCGAACGCAAGCCGCGCGTGCTGCTGCATGCGGTCGACGGCGTGAGCTTTTCCATCGAGCGTGGCAAGACGCTCGCGCTGGTCGGCGAATCGGGCTGCGGCAAGAGCACCGTGGCGCGCCTGCTGGTGGGCCTGTATGCGCCGACGCGCGGCGGCCTGCAGTTCGACGGGCAGGACGCGCACGCCGCGTTCAAGACGCCCGAAGGCCGTCAGCTGCGCCGCCGCATCCAGATGATCTTCCAGGACCCCTACGCGAGCCTCAACCCGCGCTGGATCGTCGAGGACATCATCGGCGAGCCGCTGCGCGAGCACGGCATCCTGAGCGACAAGGACGCGCTGCGCCAGCGCGTGGGCGAACTGTTGCAGTCGGTCGGCCTCTCGCCGCTGGACATGAGCAAGTACCCGCACCAGTTCTCGGGCGGCCAGCGCCAGCGCATCTCCATTGCGCGCGCGCTCGCCACGCAGCCCGAGTTCCTCGTGTGCGACGAGCCCACCTCGGCGCTCGACGTGAGCGTGCAGGCGCAGGTGCTCAACATCATGAAGGACCTGCAGCGCGAGCAGGGCCTGACCTACCTCTTCATCTCGCACAACCTCGCGGTGGTGCGTCACGTGGCCGACCAGGTCGGCGTGATGTACCTGGGCCGGCTGGTCGAGGTGGCGGACAAGCAGAAGCTCTTCGCCGAGCCGCAGCATCCGTACACCCGCATGCTGCTCGACGCGATCCCGCAGATGAAGCACACCGGCCGTGCGCGCACGCCGGTGCAAGGCGAAGTGCCGAACCCGCTGAACCCGCCGACCGGTTGCGCCTTTCATCCGCGCTGTCCACATGCGAATGCGCGCTGCTCGACCGAGCGGCCGTCGCTGTTGAGTCTCAAGGGCGTGCAGGTGGCCTGCCACGCGGTGGAGGAAGGCCGTTTGTGAGTGAAGGCGGCAGCCCGCAGGGCTGGCCGGCGGACTTTCCGTACCGGCCGCACCTGCGCTTCTGCTCGCTGGGCAACGAGAACGTGCGGGAGGTGATGGAGGGCTTTCGCCTCGCCTGCGAACGCCTCGGCTACACCACAAGCATCGCACCGGGTCCGGGTGTCGACAACGACGACATCAACCTCTTCTTCTTCGCGATGGGCCTGAGCCTGCCCTCGGACGACGAGCTGCCTCCGAACGCGATCGTCGTCAACTTCGAGCCGGCCCTGCCCGCGTTGCTCGCGGAGATGCCCGGCTACCAACGGCTGCTGCAGCGCGCCCATGTGTGGGAGTACAGCCTCGAGAACATGGTGCACCACCCGGCGCTGGGCATCCATCGATCCGACTACGTGGGCCCGGGCTTCGAGCCGCTGGCCACGCCGCTGGTGCCGGCGTCCGAGGTGCTGGACGACGCGCAGCAGGACATCGACGTCATCTTCTTCGGCGAGACGACGCCCCGGCGGCTGCAGGTGTTGGAAGCACTGACGGCCGCCGGACTGCGGGTGGCCTACCCCTTCGGCACCGCCTGGACCCCGGCGCAGCGCGACGCCTTGCTGCCGCGCGCCAAGGTCGGGCTGAACATGCGCAAGGCCGATCACTCCAGCACCGTGGAGTTGCCGCGCCTGTCGATCCTGCTGCGGCATCGCAAGGCCGTGGTGTCGGAGCTGTATCCGCATTCCGAGATTCCGCCCGTGCTGCGCGACGCGGTCGAAGGGTGCACGAAGGACGAGCTGGTCGACCGCGTGCGCGCGCTGGTGGCCGATGCGCCGCGGCGGCGTGCGCTGGAAATCGCCGGGCCGCGGGCGCTGCAGTCCTTGCCTCCGCAGCATGAGGTGCTGGCGGGGGCGATGCAGCGTTATCTTTCGGCGGCCCGGCACCGATGGGTGGGGCAGCGGGCACGGAATACGGCTGAGCCTGCCTCGCAGGTGTCCGTCCTGATGGTGACGCGGGACAACGAGGCCGATGTCGCGGAGGCCCTGACATCGATCGCCGAGCAAAGCCTCGCACCGCACCAGATCATCTTGGTGGACGACGGCTCCACCGACGCCACCGTCGACGTGGTTCGCGCGCGCATGGCCGCCGACCCGCGGCTGGCGGGGTTGCAGCTGTTGCAGGCGCCCGTCCCGATGGGATGGGCAGCGGCTGCGCAGTGGGGGTTGATGCAGGCGCGCGGCGACGCGCTGGCGCTGTGGGCACCGACCGTGCGCTGTGCGCCCGAGCGCCTGCAGGTGCAGTCCGCGTTCCTGTGCGCGTCGCCGGAGATCGGCGCGGTCGGTGCCTGGTACACCCGCGACGGCGGCGCAGAACCGCCGACGCAGCGTCTGCCTGAGATGCACGACCAGATCCTGGCCGCGTTGCTGGCCCACTTGCCGCACGAACAACCGTTGCTGATGGGCGGTCTGATGCTGTCGTTGCCGCGCATCCAGCAACGCGGGCTGGGCTTCGATGCCACGCTCGGCCGGTTCGCATGGCTCGGCCTGCTGCTGGAACTGGTGCGCGGCGGTGTGCGGCTCGCCAACCTCGGCATCAGGCTCAGCCAACTGACGACCCGCCACGCTGCGGAACTCGTGGAAACTGATGTGACGGCGCTGACCCGCGTGCGCGAACGCCTGCTGCCGCTGGTCTTCCCCGACATGCCGTCCGCCGATGCGCAGCGGCTGGCCCGGCTCTACGGCCAGCAATGGGCGCCCGATGCCGACGATGCCACGGCGCTGCTGCGCGACATGGCGGGCGCCTGCGAGCGGCGGGGCGACGTCCACGCGACCACCGTGTTGCGCGGCGAGAGCCTGCGTGTACTGGCGGTGTATGCGGAGAACGGGCGACTGGCGCCGGGCTACCTCGACACGCTGATGCGCGAGCCCTTGCTGCGCGATTTCCTGGCGCCGCTGGGCGAACGCCTGCGTGCATTCGTGCCGTGAACCATGGTGCTTGCGCCGGGCGGTGTGCGTAAACGCACTTTCCCAGCCCTCACTGTGTTGCACAGTCCCGGGTTGGCCCCCCGAATCCACACCCCTGACACGATGACCTCCACCCCGATGACCCGCCTGCTCGGCCGCCGCGGCTTTCTCATGGGCTCGGCGCTGGGCGCAACCGCCGCGCTGGCGTCGATGACCGAGATCGCGCACGCGGCTGGCGCAGCACCGGCGCGCCGCATGCCTGTCATCTTCATCGGCCACGGGTCGCCGATGAACGCGCTGGCGGACAACGCCTTCACGCGCCGCCTCGCCGCCTGGGGCCGCGAGCTGCCGCGCCCCACTGCGATCCTCAGCGTGTCGGCGCACTGGCTCAGCCAGGGCGCGACCGGGGTCACGGTGCAGACGCGGCCCAAGACGATCCACGATTTCGGCGGCTTTCCGCAGGCGCTGTTCGACATCGAATACCCTGCGGCGGGTCATCCAGCACTCGCGCGCGAAACGATCGGCGCCGTCAAGCAAACGCCGGTGATCGCCACCGAGCAGTGGGGGCTGGACCACGGCACCTGGACCGTGCTGAAGCACCTGTACCCGAAGGCCGACGTGCCGGTTTTCCAGCTCAGCATCGACTACGACAAGCCGGCCGCGTTCCACCATGCGGTGGGGCGCGACCTGGCGGCCTTGCGCGACCAGGGGGTGCTCGTGATGGGCAGCGGCAACGTGGTGCACAACCTGCGCGCCACCGACCGCGGCACGCCCGATGGGCTCAAGGCCAGCCGCCCGTGGGCGCAGTCGTTCGACGAGGCGGTCAAGGCCGCGCTGGCCGGCCGGGACGACCGCGCGCTGATCGGCTACGAAAAGCTCGAAGGGGCGTCGACCGCCGTGGCCACGCCGGACCACTACTTCCCCTTCCTGTATGCCCTGGGCGCTGCGGCGCCGGGCGAGCGTGCGAAGACGGTCTACGAAGGCTTCCAGTCGGGCACGCTCAGCATGCGCTGCCTCCAGTTCGGCTGAAGGCGCGGCGCATTCGGCGGCGGTCTTACTGCTCCTCGCCCCAGGCGAAGCCGTCGCGCGCGATCATGGCGCTCGACGCGCTGGGGCCCCAGGTGCCGGCCGCATAGGGGCGCGGACCGCCGTCGGATTCCCACGAATCGATGAGCGGCTCGACCCAGCGCCAGGCTTCTTCCTGCTCGTCGCTGCGCACGAACAGGTTGAGGCGCCCGTCGATCACATCGAGCAGCAGGCGCTCGTAGGCACCCACGCGCTCGGCGCCGAAGCGCTTGTCGAAATCGAGGTCGAGCTGCACCGGCGCCAGTTGCGCGGCGCTGGCGTGGCCGTTGCCGCCGCGCTGGCGGTTGTCCTGCGCCTGCGCGAGCATGTGCAGCTCCAGGCCGTCCTTGGGCTGCAGGTTGATCACCAGCTTGTTCACGTTGCCTGCGGGTGCACGGTAGATGGCGTGCGGCGTGGGGCGGAAGTTGACCTCGATGCGCGCGTCGCGCGAGGCCAGCCGCTTGCCGGTGCGGATGTAGAAGGGCACGCCGGCCCAGCGCCAGTTGGCGATTTCGGTGCGCAGCGCCACGAAGGTTTCGGTGCGGCTGTCGGGGTTCACGCCCGGCTCGTCGCGGTAACCCTGCACGCGCTCGCCGTAGGCCGTGCCGGCCGTGTACTGGCCGCGCACCGCGTGCAGGCCCAGGCTCTCGGGCGTCCAGGGCTTGAGGGCGCGCAGCACCTTGAGCTTTTCGTCGCGGATGGCATCGGCGTGCGCGTTGATGGGCGGCTCCATGGCCACGGCGCACAGCAGCTGCAGCGCGTGGTTCTGCACCATGTCGCGCAGGGCGCCGGTCTGGTCGTAGAAGGCGCCGCGCTTTTCCACGCCCAGGTCTTCGGCCATGGTGATCTGGATGTTGGCGATGTGCTCGCGGCGCCAGATGGGCTCGAACAGGGCATTGCCGAAGCGCATCGCGAACAGGTTCTGCACCGAGGGCTTGCCCAGGTAGTGGTCGATGCGAAAGACCTGCTTTTCCTCGAGCACCTTGCCCACCGCGGCGTTGATGGCGCGGTTGGAGGCCAGGTCGTGGCCCAGCGGTTTTTCGAGCACGACGCGGGTGCGCGGGCCGTTGAGCCCGGCGGCGGCGATCTGCTCGACCACCTGCGTGAAGAGCGCGGGCGCCGTGGCCACGTACATCACGACCGTCTTGGCGTCGCGCTGCTTGAGCAGGTCGGCCAGGCTGGCGTAGTCGGCGGGCTTGGACAGGTCCATGCGCAGGTAGTGCAGCATGGACGCGAACTTCTTGAACTCCTCGGGGGAGGGGCGCTTGGCGCCTTCGACGGCGCTGAAGCGCGACTGGATCAGCTCGCGGTACTGGTCGTCCGACAGGTCGTCGCGCGCCACCCCGACGATGCGCCCGTCCTGCGGCAGGCTGCCGTGCCTGAAGGCCTGGAACAGCGCGGGCATCAGCTTGCGCCACGCAAGGTCGCCAGTACCGCCGAACAGAACGAGATCGAAGCTCATGAGAAAACTTTCCTTTGTCTGAATGCCGAGCAGGCAACGTGCCAGTCGCGATGGTACTTGTACCGATTCGGCACACCTGTACTAAAGCTACGCTGTCCCATGGCCGCGAGGCCTTTTTTTATTGCCGAGGCAGGGGAATACCAATGAAGAAGCTTTTCACGGCAGCCGCGCTGCTGGGTCTGTCGGCCGCCGCGTCGGCGCAGACCGTCAACGTCATCTGCTCGGTGCAGGCCGAGTGGTGCAACGTAATCTCCACCGTCTACGCCCGCACCACGGGCGTGCGCATCAACATGGCGCTCAAGGGCTCGGGCGAGGCGCTGGCCCAGCTCATCGCCGAGAAGGACAACCCCAAGACCGACGTCTGGTTCGGCGGCACGGGCGACCCGCACCTGCAGGCGGCCGAGCAGGGGCTCACGCTCGAATACAAGTCGCCCACGCTCACGCAGCTGCATCCCTGGGCCCAGCAGCAGGCCAAGCAGTCGGGCTACAAGACCGTGGGCATCTACTCGGGCCCGCTGGGCTTCGGCTACAACCCCGAGCTGCTGGCCAAGAAGAAGCTGCCCGTGCCCAAGACCTGGGCCGACCTGCTCAAGCCCGAGTACAAGGGCGACATCCAGGTGGCCAACCCCGCATCGAGCGGCACGGCCTACACCATGATCGCCACGCTGGTGCAGCTCATGGGCGAGGACAAGGCCTTCGACTACCTCAAGGCGCTGCACAAGAACGTGGGCCAGTACACCCGCTCGGGCACCGGCCCGATCAAGGCGGTGGCGCGCGGCGAAACCGCGATCTCCATCAGCTTCGTGCACGACGGCCCGGGCGAGAAGATGCAGGGCTTCCCGGTCGAGACCATCACGCCGAGCGACGGCACCGGTGCCGAGATCGGCTCCATGAGCGTCATCAAGGGCGCGCGCAACCTCGATGCCGCCAAGAAGTTCTACGAATGGGCGCTCACGCCCGCGGCGCAGGAACTGGGCGCCGCCAACAAGCAGTTCCAGCTGCCCAGCAACGCGAGCGCCAAGCTCGACCCGCGCATTCCTGACTTCAAGAAGATCAAGTTCATCAACTACGACTACGCCAAGTACGGCGCCAGCGCCGAGCGTCGCCGCCTGATCGCGCGCTGGGAAAAAGACGTCAACTCGCTGCCGCGCTAAGTGCAGGCGCGTTCCAACGAAGGCGCGCCGGCCAACCCGGCGTCCCTGGCCGCCGCCCGGCGCGCGCGGCGATGGATCTGGGCCTGGGTCGCGCTGGGCCTGGCGGCCTATCTCGTGCTGCCCTGGTATGCGATCCAGGATGCGACCTGGTACGAAGCCGTTCCGCAGGTCTTCGGGCAGGCGGAAGGCGCCAACGGCCTGATGCAGGCGGCGACGCAGGGCCGCAGCTGGCTCTTCATCGGGCTGGCCGGGCTGCTGCTGTGCGCCGTCGGTGCGGCCTTGCCGGCCGGCAAGGCGCAGGGGCGCTGGCTGCTGGCGGGCGGCGCGATCGGCGCCATCGGCCTGGCCGTGGCGGGCTTCACCATCGGCGCGCGCGGCTGGAGCGTCGCGGCGCTCAACACCCAGTTCGGCGAGTTGGCCGTCAACCAGTTCGGCATCGGCGCGGGCGGCTTCGTGGCGCTCACGGCGCTGGTGCTGCTGGCGGCCTTCGGCATGGCGCGGCTCGGCCTGTTCAAGGGCGACCTGTTCGTCTCTGCCTCGGTGGTCGGCTGCGGCGTGCTGATGGCGCTGTTCATCGCCTACCCGGTGAGCCGGGCGCTGTCGGGCGCCTTCTTCAATGAAGACGGGCAGTGGTCGATCACGGCCTTCGCGGCGCGCGTGTTCACCGAGCGCATCTGGGGCCTGGGTTGCCTGGCGGGCGGCGTGCGCTGCGGCGTGGCGTGGAACACGCTGGTGCTGGCGCTGCTCACCGCGGCCGGCACCACCTTCCTGGGCACGCTGATGGCGCTGATGGCCGAGCGCGGCAACCGGCGCGGGCAGGGCGCATTGCGCGTGCTGGCGCTGCTGCCGATCATCACGCCGCCGTTCGTGGTCGGCCTGGGCCTCATCTTGCTGTTCGGCCGCGCGGGCATCGTCAACCAGGTGCTCGAAAACATGTTCGGCATCGAGCCCACGCGCTGGTTCTACGGTATGCCAGGCGTGCTCGTGGCGCAGCTGTTCGCCTTCACGCCCATCGCCTTCATGATCATGCGCGGCGTCGTGCAGGGCATCGCGCCCAGCCTGGAAGAAGCCGCGCAGATGCTGCGCGCCGACCGGCGCCGCGCCTTCTTCACCGTGACGCTGCCGCTGCTCAAGCCCGGGCTGGCCAACGCCTTCCTGGTCGGCTTCATCGAGAGCATTGCCGACTTCGGCAACCCGGTGGTGGTGGGCGGGCAGTTCTCGGTGCTGTCGACCGACATCTTCTTCGCCATCGTCGGCGCGCAGTACGACCAGGGCCGCGCCGCGTCGCTGGCCTGGGTGCTCACGCTGTTCGCGCTCGGCGTGTTCGCGCTGCAGCGCGGCCTGCTCGGCAAGCAGAACTACACGACGGTGAGCGGCAAGGGCGACGCCGGCATCGCGATGGCGCTGCCCGACGGCGTGCGCCGCACCATCCAGTGCATCGCGCTGCCGTGGATCGCGTTCACCGCCGTGGTCTACCTGTTCGCCTTCGCGGGCGGCTTCGTGCAGACCTGGGGCCGCGACTACAGCTTCACGCTCAACCACTTCAAGAGCGCCTTCGCGCTGGAGTGGGGCCAGTTCGGGCTGGTGTGGGCCGGCACCGCGTGGAACTCGCTGATCACCACGCTGAAACTGGCCGGCATCTCGGCGCCGATCACCGCGGCGCTGGGCCTGCTCATTGCCTGGCTGCTGGCGCGCAACGAGTTCAAGGGGCAGGGCGCCTTCGAGTTCGGCGCGCTGCTGGCCTTTGCGATCCCGGGCACGGTGCTGGGCGTGAGCTACATCCTGGCCTTCAACGTGCCGCCGTTCGAGCTCACGGGCACGGGGCTCATCATCGTGCTGTGCTTCATGTTCCGCAATCTGCCGGTGGGCGTGCGGGCCGGCACGGCCGCCTTCAAGCAGCTGGACCGCTCGCTCGACGAGGCCTCGCTGATGCTGCGCGCGTCCACGTCGCAGACGCTGTTCAAGGTGGTGCTGCCGCTGCTCAAGCCGGCGCTGGTGGCCGCGCTGGTCTACAGCTTCGTGCGCGCCATGACGACGGTGAGCGCCGTGATCTTCCTGGTCACGGCCGAGAACGAACTGGCCACCACCTACATCATCGGCCGCGTCGGCAATGGCGACTACGGCATCGCGCTCGCCTACTGCACGGTGCTCATGGTGCTGATGTCGCTGGCCATTGCGCTGGTGCAGTTCGTGGTCGGAGAGCGCAAGTTGGGAAGACGCGGGGCCACGCCCAATCACCAAGGGCATCACAAAATGGAAAGCCTCTCCGTATGAACGGTATCGAATTCCGCAACGTCACCAAGCGCTACGGCACGGACAAGAACGGCCCGATGGCCGTCAAGGGCATCAGCTTCGAGGTGCCTGTGGGCACGCTCACCACCATCCTCGGCCCCTCGGGCTGCGGCAAGACGACCACGCTGCGCATGATCGCGGGGCTCGAATCGCCGACCTCGGGCTCGATCTTCATGGGCGGGCGCGACGTCACCACGCTCGGGCCGGGCGAGCGCAACGTGAGCATGATGTTCCAGAGCTACGCGCTGTTCCCGCACATGAACGTGATCGAGAACGTGGGCTACGGCCTGCGCATGAGCGGTGTGAAGAAGGACGAAGCCACGGTGCGCGCGCGCGAGGCGCTCAGGGGCGTGGGCCTGGTCGGTTTCGACGAGCGCCTGCCCAGCGAGCTGTCGGGCGGCCAGCAGCAGCGCGTGGCCCTGGCGCGCGCGCTGGTGCTCGAACCGGCGGTGCTGCTGTTCGACGAGCCGTTGTCCAACCTCGACGCCCGCCTGCGGCGCGAGATGCGCGAGGAGATCCGCTCGCTGCAGCAGCGCCTGAAGCTCACCGTGGCCTACGTGACGCACGACCAGAGCGAGGCGCTGGCCGTGAGCGACCAGATCATCGTCATGGACCACGGCGTGATCGCCCAGCGCGGCACGCCCGAGCAGCTGTACGGCCGGCCCGAGAGCGAGTTCGTCGCCGGCTTCATGGGCGAGGCGATGGTTTTTCCGGCCGTGGCGCAGGCCGACGGCAGCGTCACGCTCGGCCCGCTGCGCCTGCAGCCGCGCTACGCAGTGGCGCCCGGCACGGTGAAGGTGGCGGTGCGGCCCGAGGCCTGGGACATCGGCGCGCTCGACGGCCTGCCCGCCACGCTGCGCAAGTCGGCGTACCTGGGCAGCTTCTACGAATACGGCTTCGACACCCCGCTGGGGCCGGTCTTCGTGGTCTCGACCGACCTGTCGCGCCCGCTGGCGGCCGGCACGCAGACCACCCTGTCGCTCGGAACCCATGGCGTGAGCGTGGTGCCCGGCGCATGAAACAATGGCGCCATGAACGTGGTTTTCGATCTTGGCGCCGTGCTGTTCGCCTGGGAGCCGGCACGGCTGGTCCAGGCCCATCTCCCCTCTCACGCCCCCACTGACGCCGCCGCCGCGGCCCTGGGCCGGGCCCTTTTCCATCACGACGACTGGACCGGCTTCGACTGCGGCACCCGCACGCTGGACGATGCCATCGCCCGCATGTCGGCGCGGCTGGCGCTGCCCGCCGAGTCGCTGCACGCCATGCTCGACGGGCTCGGGGAGCGGCTGGCGCCGATCGACGTCACGGTCGCGATGCTCGAAGAGCTGCTCGTGCAGCGCGACGCCGGCGAGCCGCTGCGCCTGTACTACCTGTCGAACATGCCCGTGCCGTTCGCCCGCGCCCTCGAGCGCCGGCACGCCTTCATGCGGCGCTTCGACGGCGGCGTGTTCTCGGGCGACGTGAAGTTCCTCAAGCCCGAGCGCGAGATCTACGAGCTGCTGGCCATGCGCCACGGCCTCGACCCCGAGCAGACGGTGTTCATCGATGACTCGGCCGCCAACGTCGAGATGGCCCGCGCCTTCGGCTGGCACGCCATCCATTGCACCGCGCCCGACAAGCTGCCGGCGCAACTGCAGCGCTACCTGCCGGTGAGCACCACCCTGTCGGTGTCGAACCCCAGGCTGCGGGCGTAGTCCAGCTCGGCCTGCAGCGCCTCGTCCTCCAGGCGCGGCGCGCGCGACAGCACCCAAAGGTACTCACGGTCGGGCGTGCCGACCAGCGCCACCTGGTAGTCGCGGTCGAGCTTCAGGATCCAGTAGTCGCCCCACACCAGCGGCAGCCAGCCCATCCAGGCGGGAGCGAAGCGCACCTGCAGCCGTCCCGCGCCGGGCTGGCCGGCCACGGGCACCACGCGCGCACTGCCGATGGCCTCGTCGAAGTTGCCGTCGTCGCGCACGCAGCGGTTGCGCACCTGCACGGTGCCGTCGGGCTGCGGCGTGTACTCGGCGCTCACCGGGCCGGCACACTGTGTCTGGAACCGGTTGGGCAGCCGCGCCTGTTCGTGCCAGACGCCGGCGTAGCGGTGCAGGTCGACCGGCGCCACCACCTGCAGCGGCGCGCGCATCAGCGGGGCACCGTCGGCCGGGCCGGCGGGCCGGGCACGGGCCGTGCGTGCGGCGCCCAGTGCGTACCAGGTGGCCACGCCGCCCACGACGAAGGCGGTGGCCATGGTGCCGATCGCGTGGCTGGTGCGGCGGTCGTCGAAGGCGCGACCGGCGGCGGTGGCGGGGCGTGGGGGG